>JBFXEP010000061.1:0-11136 GCA_050179995.1 Hyphomicrobium sp. | reverse complement strand
ATACCTCAAGATTGCGCCGGCGAAGTCGCAGGTGAAGCGCTTCGCGGACATGGAGGTGTTCGTCGAGATCCAGGAGAACGTGCGCGGCCAGGACGCGTTCGTCGTCCAGTCGACGTCGTTCCCCGCCAACGACAACCTGATGGAGCTCCTGATCCTCATCGATGCGCTGAAGCGCTCCTCGGCGCGGCGCATCACGGCCGTCATCCCCTACTACGGCTATGCGCGCCAAGATCGGAAGCCCGGCCCGCGCACGCCGATCTCGGCCAAGCTGGTCGCCAACCTCATCGAACGCGCCGGCGCCGACCGCGTGCTGACTGTCGACCTGCACGCGGGACAGATCCAGGGCTTCTTCGACATCCCGACCGACAACCTGTTCGCGGCGCCGGTCATGGTGCGCGACATCGAGGAGAAGTACGGCACCGACAACCTCGTCGTCGTGTCGCCGGACGTCGGCGGCGTGGTGCGCGCGCGCGCGCTCGCCAAGCGCATCGACGTGCCGATCGCCATCTGCGACAAGCGGCGCGAGCGGCCGGGCGAATCCGAGGTGATGAACGTCATCGGCGACGTGGACGGCAAGCGCTGCATCCTGATCGACGACATCGTCGATAGCGGCGGCACCATCGTCAACGCGGCGGAGGCCCTGCTCGAGAAGGGCGCCACGGAGGTGATGTGCTACGTGACGCACGGCGTGCTGTCGGGCGGGGCGGTGTCGCGCATCCAGAACTCACGGCTGAAGCACCTCGTGATCACGGATTCGATCCTGCCGACGGCGGCGGTGGAGGCGGCGAAGAATATCCGCGTGCTCTCGATCGCGCCGCTGCTCGGCGAGGCCATCCTGCGCACCTCGCGCGAGGAGAGCGTGTCGAGCCTGTTTTATTGAGGGGCCCACTCGTTACCGCCGTGGCTAGGCCGTGTCCTCGCGTATTCCCCGCGGGGCAGGGGGCGAGTTCCGCCTTGGGCGCGAAAGCGGCTATCCATTGCAATTGGCGGTATCCACCCTTTGGGCCACCAGCAGACTCCGGAGGCGCGCTTCGCATCCCAAGCCACGGGCGGCGGCCAAGCCGGACTCAGCGAGTGTCCCGCGCCACGGTGGCTCCAAGGATCGGGCCGGCGTTGGCCCGCTGAACCAGAACGACATAGGAAGCGCCATCCACTCCGCCCGCAACCGGAATCGGCTGCGCAAGTGTGGCCGCCGTCCCGTCCCAGCCGCCGATCCGAGTCAAGGACCGCACGATATTGCGATAGGTAATCGTCTTGCCGGCATTCTCGCCCCTCTTGATTTTCACCGTCGCGGAGGACTGCACGATCGCGAGGAGGATGTCAGCGTCGATCGACCAGGGATTTGCTGGCTCGACGCGGATGTCGAGGCTCGTCTCCGTAACGGCGGCCCGGACATGGACGGCGTCCGCCACGGACTGCTTCGCGCCGAGGGCGGCCTCAATGCTCGCATCCGATGACCCGACGACGTGGCCGCGCCCGTTGACCACCGCTTGCGGGGTATAAACGGCGCCATCGCCGCGTGCGCGAGCGTATTGCCGCTGGCGCTCGCTGAAGTCCGCACTGGCGAAGCGATCCTGCCAGCCGAGGTAGTCCCAATAGTCGACGTGGAAGCTCAACGCGATAACACCTTCCCGCTTCGCATAATCCCCAAACAGCGCGTCTGCAGGCGGGCACGACGAGCAGCCTTGACTGGTGAAGAGTTCGATAACGGCGGGCGGCTCCTGCGTTGCAGCCTGCGCGTCTCCCGCATGCGCTTCGGACGGCATCGTCGCGAGGGCGATGCCGATCGCACAAGCGGCGGAATAGATTGGGATGGACATGAAGGCCTCGCGCACCGTGATGGAAAGCCGGTCGCACGCGACAAGGCGCAATCGGCTCGTCTTCACGAATCTACGGTCTCACGGCCGCCCGGTTTCACTGGTCGCCCCCCAACCCGAGAAGCGCGGCAAGAACCGCGGGCGAGCTGCGCGTTTGCGCAGAGCCGCCGCTGGCGATTCCGGACGGAGCTGCTGGTGCGCCTGGAGGCGGCGTCGAAGAAGGTTCCGTCGCACTAGACGACTTCGTCTGTGCGGCAACGGATGTGTGCGAGTTGCAGGATGTGCACGAGCTGATCATGGGGGCCCCTCCAAAACAGACTGGACCAGCCTCTCAGCGCACAGTTACCAAAATCATACCGAGTCCCGCCCCGATTGCGAAGAAGCAACGGAAATCCCCTCCAAGTTTCTGTGAACTGAAACCAATTCAGATACGGCTCGTAACTGCTCGAATGTACAAAACATGCGCCGCCGCAACGCGGAGTGTCGATGACCGAGCGCAATACAAGATGCGATTAAAGAGTCCGTTCAGGGTCACAATGGGAAGTCACTTGCTCTCGTAGTGATCCGCTTTGCCTCCAAACCGGACGCCAACCGCTTCAGCTGATGCACGCTTCTGCGTGCAGAGCCTCAATTCAACGAAATGGAGCCGAAGAGGCGAACGCTTGCGCCAGGCTCCAGCACGCCCTCGCGGCGCTTGAAGGAGGTGTGGTTCAGGACCTCCTCGTCGGCCAGGTTCTCGCCCCGGAGGCCGATGGTCATGCCGGGCGCGCCGTTCTCGCCCGGCAGGGTGTAGCTCACCTCGGCAGAGACCAGCGTGTAGCCGGGCGTGGCGATCTCCTCGAGGCTGATGCGATCCTGATCGAAGGCGTGCAGCACGCCTGCTCGCGCGAACCAGTTGGCGTCGCGGTAGTAGAGGCCACCGCCGAGGCGATGCGGGGGGATGCGCGGCACGTTCTCGCCGCCTTCGAACTCGGCATTGACGAAATCGTACTGGCCGTCGATGCCCCACACGCCGCTCCAGATGGGCGCCACGTCGACCTCACCCGACAGCTCCGCGCCGTAGAAATTCGCATCGCGCTGGCGGAAGAAGACGAGGTCGAAGACCTCCTCCTCCGCGTCGAAATCGGCGCTGTCCTGGCAGTGGAAGTGGCCGCCCTCGACCGCGCCCTCGCAGGACTGTCCGGTGAGCTCACGGTAGATGAAGCCGTCGTAGCGGGTGACATAAGCAGAGGCGTCGAAGCGGAACGCGCCCCGCGCCTTCTTGAGCCCGATCTCGGCCGTCGTCGCACGTTCGACCTCGAGGAACGGGTTGCCGACCTCGAAGGTGCCCGTCGCCTCGTGCATGCCCTTGGAGAACAGCTCGGCGGCGTCGGGGGCGCGCTCGACGTACTGCCCCGTGAGGCGGGCGACGGTGTCGAAGGGCAGCGCATAGAGCACGCCGAGGCTGCCGCTCACGGGGGTGAAGCCGCGCTCGCCCGCGAAGGGGTCGGCCTCGAACTCGTCGCCCACGCCTGAAAAATCGGCCCAGCCGGCGCCGTCGACGTTCGTATGCTCGATGCGGGCCGCGGCCTGGAGGCGCAGGCTCGGCGTGAGGTCCAGCTCCTCGAACCAGAAGGCGGCGACGCTTCGCGTCTCAACCGGCTCCAAGAGCGACTCGCCCTCGAAGCTCTGGCCACGCGTCTCGCGGTTGCCCCACTGGGCGCCGACAGCTCCGTTCAGCTGGCCCAGCACCGTGCCGACGGGCAGATGCTGCAGCTCGATGCGCGCCTCCTGCTCCTTGTTGGTGAAGCGCGAGCCGAGCGAGAAGCCGTGCTCCTCCTCTTCATCGTCGGCTTCGTCCTCATGCTCGTGCTCGCCGTGCTCGTGGAGCGCGAGCTCATTGTGCGCGTAGTCCGAGGCGCCGAACCAGAAGCGCACCGCCTCGAGCCCGAAGTCGCGCACGCGCCATTCGCCGCGCGCCAGCACCTTGTCCTGCGCCATGTCGATGCGCGGGTCGACGCCCTCGCGGGCTTCCTCGCCGGGGACGCCGTAGAGGCTTTCAATGCGGGCGAAGGCGACGCCGACGAAGCCGTTGTCCCACACGCGCGAGATGCCGACCGATCCGCCCTGGCTGTCGACAAAGGTGTTGGGCTCGGTGCCGCGCGGGGTGTCGTAGTCCTCGGCGTGACGCGTGAAGCCGTCGGCGTGGACGGCGAAGCCGGTCGCGTTGGAGCCTGCCGTCATCTTGAAGGCGCCGTCGCGGCTCTCGTCCACGGAAGCGGCGCCGCCCTTGACGGTGCCGCTCACGCCGCCTTGCGGAATGAAGGTCGGCACACGCTCGTTCTCGACCGCGACCACGCCGCCTATGGCCTGCGAGCCGTAGCGCAGCGTCGCGGGGCCGCGCACGACCTCGATGCGGTCGGCGGCGTTGGGATCGATGGGGACGGCGTGGTCCTCGGAGATGGCGGCCACGTCGTGGGTGCCGACGCCATCCTCCTGCGTGCGCACGCGATAGCTGTCGAGGCCGCGGATGATGGGGCGATCGGCGCCGGGCGCGAAGCTGGTCGAGGCGATGCCGGGCTTTGTGGCGAGGGTGTCGGTGATGGTGGGGCCGCTCGTGGCCTCGATGTCGCGCTCGGTGGCGACGGTGACGGCGGCAAAGCTGTGATCGTCGAAGTCGAGGGTGGTGCCGGGCGGAACGGCGGGGGTCTCCGCGGGGGCGCTGCCTGCGGATGCCGCCGCGCTACCCGAGGCCTTGACGCGCTTCGGCTTGACGACGGGGCTCGGCGTCGTGACCTCGATGGGCGGCAGCTCGGTGACGCCGGCGCTGGTCTGCTGGGCGCTCGATGCCGTGGCGAAGGCCATGGCCGCCACCGCCGCGGCGGCGAAGGCGGCGCCTTGGCGCGTGATCCGCTTTCTCCCGTCTGCCGCTCTCCTGTGCTCCTTCCGATCCGCCCCGCACACACACGCTTGTCCCGTCATCGGAAACGCCCTCTTCACATTCGGATGTTATAATATATTATCCGTATCGAGGCGCGGCCGGATGGGCAAGAGGGGCGCTGAGGGAGTCGAAGGAGACGGACAGTTCCGCGTTGCTGCGTGACCACAGGGCGCGCGGCGCGATCAGGCGTGCGCGAAGCGCGGGGCGCCTCCTCGCACGAGCAACGAAATCGGGCGGCAGTTGCCCGGGACGGGCCGGAGATAAGTGACAGCGTAGCTGCAATCAGATTGCTCAATGCTTCGCCGCAACTCGCAAGAGCTCATGCCGCTCAAGGCAACGCAGCGCGTGCTCGGCCTCCCCTTGCATGGCGCCTATCCGTGCTTTATATACTGAACCTTATGGTTCAGTATTCTACAGCCCTTCTCGATGCCTCGTTCGCCGCGCTCTCGGACGCCACCCGACGCGGCGTTCTGGAGCAGCTCGGACGTGCCGACGCTTCGATCACGGACCTCGCCGAGAAGTTCAACATGACCCTCACGGGCATGAAGAAGCACGTCGGCGTCTTGGAGCAGGCCGGGCTCGTCACCACGGAGAAGGTCGGGCGCGTGAGGACCTGCAAGATCGGTCCGCGCCGACTGGAGGAAGAGACGGCATGGATTGAGAGGCACCGCCAGCTCTGGGACGCACGTTTCGACGGGTTGGACAAGGTTGTCGAGGCATTGAAACGGAAGCAGAAGGTCGATGGACGCAAGAAAAGAAAGTGAGCCCACACATGAAGAACCGCACGACTGTGGAACGGAAGTCCGAGCGTGAACTCGTCGTCACGCGAACCTTCAGCGGTCCGGCGCGCATCGTGTTCGAGGCGTGGACCATGCCCGAGCTGTTCAAGCAGTGGTGGGTGCCGAAGTCGATGGGCATGACCCTGCTTTCCTGCGAGATGGATGTTCGTGTCGGGGGCAGGTACCGGCTGGTGTTCGCTGGGAACCCGGAACCCATAGCGTTCTTCGGCAGGTACATCGAAGTGACACCGCACTCGCGCCTCGTCTGGACCAATGAGGAAGGCGGTGAGGATGGGCCCGTCACCACGGTGACCTTCGAGGAAAAAGGCGGCAAGACGCTGCTGGTCCTGCACGAGCTCTATCCCTCGAAGGAAGCTCTCGACGCTGCCGGCACCGGGGCAGCGGATGCGATGGGCGAGACGTTCCAGCAACTGGACGAGCTTCTCGTCACTCTGGGCGCGAGCATGGGACGGTCATGATATCGTCGATCTCGCTTAGGGCCAGTAGCCGACGCGCGAGAGTGTCGGCTTACTCCTAGCCGAGCGGGCCGCTCAGCACCGTTACCTTGAGCTTTGCCGTTCCCAAGCGCACGAAGCCGAGCCTCTCGGCGGCGGCGCGGGAGACGTCGAGCATGCGCCCCTTTGCGTAGGGCCCCGAGTTGTTGACACGCAGGAGCAGCGTGACGTCGGTCCTGGGATTGGCCACCACGAGCAGCGTTCCGTTCGGGTAGACCGGGCTCGCGGCATTGTCCGGCAGGTCGGCGCGCATCTCCTCGCCCGAGGAGAGCGGCTGGCAGGGGTTGTTCTTGTCCACCTTGCAGTCGTCGTAGAAGGACGCCGTGACAATCTCCTCGAAGCCGACCAGCGCCTCGGTCTCGGCCTTCGTCCTCACGCGGTGGCAGACGCCGTTGTAGCAGTAGGTCTTGCCCGGGGTCTTGGCGAGCCCCGCGTGCGGGGAAAGGGCGAGGCCGAGCACAAGGGTGGCCAGCCCGGCCGTCAGCCGGGGGACGTCGCGTCGAAAACCAGGGCGCATGGGTGCTCTTTGGGAGGGTTGTCAGGAGAGCGCACCAAGCCTCTGATTCGTTGACCGGAATGTGGCCAAGCGGGGCTTTGCGGCGAGCAACCCTGTGCGTTTTGCCGCGATGAACAGCGCTGCGGGCTTGTCAGAGCCCACAATCCTGCTCAAGCTAGCTCAGCAAACGTGGGGGGAATTCATGCAAGACATTTGCTTTGCGCGCACGGCGTTTTCCTTGCTTCTCATCATCGGCACCTGCTTTCAGTCCTCGCAACTCAACGCCGAGGGCGCGCTAGCGCTCGGCCTCCCCAGTAGCGTCGCCAAGGAGGGTTTCGCATTCGGGTACTCCATCAACAAGGAGACGTCCGATCAGGCACAAACAAACGCGCTGGATCGTTGCCGGACCAGCGAGGCCGGCTCGGCACAAGGCAAAAAACTGTGCCGCGTCGCGGAAACCTTCAGCGGCAAGTGCGTCGCGGTCGCCATGGATCCGAAAGCCGGCACACCGGGGGTCGGCTGGTCGGTCGATGCCGATCTTGCCAGTGCCGAGGCGCGAGCCATGTCCCACTGCAAAGCCACGGCGGGTGCCGACCGCGTAGACTTCTGCACGATCGACAAAAGCGCTTGCGACAAGTAGGTGGCCGCACTAACTATCTGATTTTTAATCATAAATTTTCTTAGCGCGTGCTCGAGCCTGCGCGGGCGGGCGGAGCGCCATGGGCGCTCCTCGGACAACTTTCTCCCCTGTACCGCGGGGAACAGCGGGCGCCCGCCGGTCACGGCACACTCAGCCTCGGGGTTAGGAAGCAACTCGAATTCGCCGGGAGGCGCACATGACCAGAACCGCTCTCACCATCGTCACCGCCCTTTTCACCGGGTTCTTCGCCGCGTCGTCGGCCCAGGCCTGCATCTCCTGCGAGTACGTTCCCGAGGTGGTCAAGGCCTCGGACGCGCATGCCAAGCGCGCGAAGCAGAAGCGCCTCGACGTTGCCGCCCAGGCCCGCAAGGCTCCGGCCAAGCAGCGCATCGCCAAGGCCGAGGCGACCGCCAAGCGCGTCGCGCCGAAGAAGGTCGTCGAGACGGCGGCCGCCGAGCCGGTCGAAACCAAGGCCGAGACCGCTCAGCCGGCGACGGCCGAGACCAAAACCGAGCCCGCGACAGTGGTCACCACCGAGACCGCAACCACGGCGCTGGCCAAGAAGCCGGTCGCGGTCGCCGTTGCCGATGCCACGGACGGCGCCACGACCTGCATGAAGTTCATACCCACGATCGGCAAAGCGATCGAAGTGCCCTGCGAGTAAAGCCGCTTCTCCCGACCCGCTTCCTCCCGTGCTCCCCTCAAGGGCCGGCTCCTCGCGAGCCGGCCTTTTTGCGACGGCGCCTGCTGCGTGCCGGTCTGGTATTTGTCATGCTTTCAGTCCAGGCTGGCGCCGGCCGAACCCTCCCGATCGCAGGACCCAGTATGAAGCGTCTCTCACTTTCGCTGCTGCTCGCCTTGGCACAGGCCGTACCCGGCTGGCTCCCGGCCACTGCCCTCGCTCAAGAGGCGGAGCCTGCGGCCGACCCTCCGCTCGAAGGCGGCGAGGAGGGCGCTGCTGCTCCCGAAGCGACCGAGCAAGCCGATGTATCCGAAACGTCGGCGCCGAGCAGCGCGCCCGCGGTCGGCGCGACCGAGCCGGGCAAGCCCGCCATCGTGCGCGGCGCCACCTACATGGGCTTTCCCGAGCGCTTCAACCGCACCTACACGGACCCCGACTGGAAGCCCTCGCAGACGGTTTTCGTAAGCCCTGACGGCAAGGGCGATGGGACGACGCGCGAGACGGCGATGGCGGTGAAAGACGCGGTGGCCGGTGCGCGACCCGGTATGCAGATCACCTTCCTCAGCGGCAAGTACCAGGGCTGCTACGACTTCTCGAAGGAGACGAGCGGCACCTACGACGCGCCGATCCTGCTCTACGGCGAACGCGACGAGAGCCAGTCCATCGGCGTCACGATGAGCTGCTGCAAGGGCGACGGGCAGGCATGCTTCAACTTCGAGGCCGCTGACTATATCGCGGTGGACGGGTTCGAGCTCGTGGGCGGCAAGTACGGCGTGCGCGCGGTCGGCGCGGGGCATCCTGCGAGCGAGCATTCGCGCGGCATCGCGGTCCTGAACAGCAGGGGTCACGACCAGGAGAAGGACCCGTTCTTCTCCGGGCAGTCCGACTGGGGCGTGTGGGAGGGCAACGTCGCTTACGGCGCCAAGGAGGGCGACGGGCACGGCATCTATCTCTCCAACGGCAGCGATTGGAACATCGTGCGCCTCAACGAAACGTTCTCCAACGTGTCCTCCGATTTCCAGATCAACGCCGACCCGGCCTCGACCTGCAAGGAGGCCGGTATCGCCTACGACGATCCCGTCTGCGACGCCTACGCCGGCGAAGGCGAGGGCGGGCAGGGGGCGAGCGACTACTTCCTGGTCGAGGGCAACTATTTCCATCACGGCCGCGGGCCGGGCGCCAACTTCACGAGCGTGCGGCGCAGCCTCATCCGCAACAACGTCTTCGGCCCGCAGGCGCGGCACAACGTCAGCTTCTGGCAGGAGACGGACAACCCCAAGCTCGGCAGCAGCGACAATACGATCGCGCACAACCTCTTCATCACGACCGACCGGCCGGCGGTGCAGTTCAACTCGAACTCCACCCGCAACACGTTCGTCAACAACGTGCTGGTCGGCATCGCGGTGGACGGGCGCGACGTGACGGAGAACCCGACGGCGATCCTGATGGAAGTCGACGACACGGGCGAGGAGAACGTGTTCCGCTCCAACTTCTACATCTCGGGGGCGCTCGAGGGGCGGAGTCCGGGCGACGAGGAAGCGGTGCGCGAGGACTTCTCGCCGGCGTGGTTCAAGCACTTCCCGACGTCGCTCAATCACGACGCGAACGACCTCGCGCCGACCGCGGAGGCGCCGTTCGTCGGCATTGGGGCGCATTTCGACGGCGCACCCAGCGACCGCAACGGCGCGCCCCGTGCCGAAGAGGTCGACCTGGGGCCGATCGAGATCGACTGAGGGCAATGTAAGAGCGCCCGGCTGACGCCGGGCGCTCTTGAGCCAAGACGTGCGGGCCGTGCCGCTACCTGGTGTCGAGCTCTTTGCTCATGCCGGAGCTGCCGGCGCCCGCTTCGCCGCTCGAGGCGCCCGAGCTTGCCGCGCCCGATCCCGGGGCGGCCGCGCTCGACCAATCGGCAGGGCCTTCAACCACGGGCTTGCCCTGGAAGGTGCCGTCCTCGTTCATCTCGCGGTTGGCGTTCTCCTGGCTCGCCGCGCCGCCCGACTGCTCGGTGGTGGTTTGCTTGAGCGCCTTCTTGTCCTTGGCGATGGCAGGCGCCGCGCCGAGGGCGGCAATCAGCGCAAGACCGGTAATGACGTGTCTCATGGGGCTCGTCTCCTTGTTCACTTCCACTTTGCTCCTTCCCCAATGGAAAACGGACCCGCTCCGTCACGGGTTCCTTGCAAAGCGAAGGCATGGACACGAAGTAAGAAAACGCGCTCGCGGAACCGTGAATGCGCAATCGCGCCGTTCGGACTTCGGCGGCAACACTGGCCTACGCGGCGCCGTTCCAGCGTATGCAAGTCCCTCACCTGCCCGCCTCGGCGAGGCGGGCATCCTCTTTCGTCCCGGGAGAGGAAAGCGAAGCGCGCACGTCCTTCTCACGGGACGGGAGAAGGTGCCCCGGCTTGGCGGAGGCCTGCCTCCGGCAGGACGGGGCGGATCAGGGACTTTGTCAAGCGCTTGAGGCTTCAGCGCGAGAGCCCCTTGGCCTTGAGCTCGGCCAGATACTCACCCCAGCGCTTGTCCTTCTGCAGCGACAGGAGGTGCAGGTAGGACCAGGTGAAGAGGCCGGTGTCGTGGCCGTCGTCGAAGACGATGCGGACGGCATAGTTGCCGACGCCGCGCAGCTCACGAATCTTCACATTCTTTTTCCCGGCGACGGTGACGCGCTGCTCCTTGGAATGGCCCTGCACCTCGGCCGACGGGCTCAAGACGCGCAGGAGCTCGGCCGGCAGCTCGTGCACGTCGCGGGTAGCGAAGGTGACGCGCAGCGCCTCGCCGCCGTGAGCGATCTCGAGCTCGGGCGGCTTCATGCCGCGACCGGCGGCCTTCTCGAGCTCGGCCCAGGCTTTGGCGGCGATCTCGCGGAAGGCTTCCGCGCTCGGGCTCTCGGGCGCGGTCGCGGTGACGGGGCGGCCGGCGTCGGAGGTCTCGCGGACCTCGATGGTGAGCGGCACCTCGCCGAGGAACGGCACGGCGAGCTTCTCGGCCTCGGCCCTGGCGCCGCCATGGCCGAAGATGTCGTAGCGGGCGCCGGTGTCGGGGGCGATGAAGTAGCTCATATTCTCGACGATGCCGAGCACGGGCACGTCGACCTTCCTGAACATGGCGAGGCCTTTGCGCGCATCGATCAAGGCGAGATCCTGCGGCGTCGAGACGATGACGACACCGGCGAGCGGCACCTGCTGGGCAATGGTGAGCTGGACGTCGCCGGTGCCGGGCGGCATGTCGATGACGAGCACGTCGAGCTCGCCCCACAGCACCTCGCGCAGCATCTGGTTCAAGGCGCC
>JBFXEP010000060.1:0-11139 GCA_050179995.1 Hyphomicrobium sp. | reverse complement strand
TGCGACATGAATGCAGCTACAGCAACGCGGCGCCGGACCCCCGAGCAGCCCGTGGCTCCCGAGAGGAGCGAGTTCGAACTCGCGAGCCTCGGCGGCGGACAGGTCGCCTACATCAAAACCATGTCGTCCGAAGAGGCGCTGAAGATGTTTCCGGCGATCGAGGATCTGCCGCGCGGCATCAACCTCTTTGCCCTGCATGCAGCGGACGGCACGCCGATCGCGCTCACCGACACGCGGCAGGCTGCCCTCAGCCACGCCATGGACGGCGAGCTCGAGATCGCAAGCGTGCACTAACCGACGCTGAAATCCGATGGACATGAAGGGCGGGCCTGCGATGCAGGCTCGCCCTTTTCTTTTCTGAGACGGCGCTACTTCGCCTTGCAGGCGTCGAGGAGCTGCTGGCGCTTCACGAGCTCACTCCGCCATTGGTCGGGGGCGACACTCGCGCACCATGCGATGTGCGTCTTGAGGTCCGGACTCCAGGACGAGCCGGTGAAGCCGCATTTCAACTCGACGTTCTGCTGCTGCTGCCCAATGGCGCGCTTGCCGTAGAGATCGCAGCCCGCATCCGCGTGCGCCGTCTGCGGCAGGGCGCTCGCGGCGAGAGCCGCAAGAGAGGCGGCAAATGCAAGACGAGGCGTCGGCATCGGTTTCTCCCTTCCTTCGCTGGCCGGCGTGGCGGGCATGCTGGACCTTGCGTCGAATGTGGACCCGCGGCCGCCTCGAGTTCAAGCCTCGGCGGGCGGAGGGTGACTCTGCTCAGCCCTTCATGCGCGCGGTGATGGTGCGCATCGCCTCGAGCGCGGACGGCGTCCAGGCTGCGGCGTTGGACGAGATCAGGTTGGCCTCCGAGCGCAGGATCACGCCGTCGTCGAGAATGCGAAGCCCGTTGGCGGCGAGCGTCGTGCCGGTGGTGGTGATGTCGACGATCAGCTCGGCGGTGCCGGCCGCGGGTGTGCCTTCGGTGGCGCCCAGGCTCTCGACGATGCGGTAGTCGGAGAGACCCTTGGCGGCGAAGAAGCGCCGGGTGAGGTTCAGGTACTTGGTGGCGACGCGATACCAGCGGCCGTGCGCGCGGCGGAAGGGAAGGGCGACCTCGGCGAGGTCGGCCATGGTGCGCACGTCGATCCAGCAGTCGGGCACGGCGACGACCACGTCGGCGTTGCCGAAGCCGAGCTTCTTCTGGAACGTGACGCGCGTTGCCCAGTCCGACATCTGCTCGTGGACGAGGTCTTCGCCAGTGACGCCCAAGTGCACGCGCCCGGTCTTCAGGTACCAGGCGATCTCGGACGCCGAGACGAAGGCGACATCAACCTCGGGCAGGCCGACGATCTCGCCGCGATAGCCGCGCTCGTTGCCGGTCTTGCGCAGCGTGAGGCCCACCGACGCGAAGGCGTCGGCGGTCTGCTCCATGAGCCGCCCCTTCGACGGCACGCCGAGGATGAGCTTGTCCCCGTTGCTCACGCGCCGCCTCCGTTGCCGTTGAGGGCGGGGACAAGGCGGTCGGTGTGCACGGCGGCGCCGACGGCGGGCACGTCCTCGGGTGCGCCGACGGTCTTCAACAGGTGATCATAGCGGCCGCCGCCGGCGACGGGGCTCTTGCGGCCGAGCTCCGGCGTCACGACCTCGAACACGAAGCCCGTGTAGTACTCGAGCGCACGGCCGAAGTCGGCCGAGAACTCGGCTCGATCAAGGTCGATGCCCTCGCGCGCCATCAGCTCGAGCCGCCACTCGTAGGCGCCGACCGCCGCCTCGATGTTGACGCCCATCAGCGTCGCGAGCTCGCGGATCTTGCGCGCCGAGGTGCGGGCCGAGGCGACGATCGCCACGTAGCTGGCGATGAGCTGGGCCGTCTTGGCGGAGAGCGGACCTGAGCGTGCGTCCTCGATGTGGGCGAGAAGGTTTTCCGCAATCTCGGCGATACCGCGCTGGCCGATGGGCTCGATGCCGCTCGCTTCGAGGTAGGCGGCGACGGCCGCCTCGGCGCCCTCGGGATCGTCCGGGTCGAGGGCGTCGCGGAGCGCCTTCGGAACGTTGGCGGACTTAGCGCCGGGCTCGACGGTCAGCCGGTTGAGCTCGGCGCGGAAGGTGTCCGGATGCCAGAAGAGATGCAGGAGCCTTTGGCGCCAGCGCCCCGGCATCTCGGAGGCGGTGAGGATGGCGCGCAGGATGCCGAGGTCGCCGAAGCGGAGCGCGTAGCTCGAAAGCCCCGTCGCCTCGAGCCCGGTGACGATGGTGGACACGATCTCGGCTTCGGCGCGCTCGCGGTTGGCCTCGCCGAAGGCCTCGATGCCGGTCTGGCGGAACTCACGCGTGTGGGCGCGCCCGCTGCCCTGCGGCTGATAGCGGAAGGCGGGTCCGTTGTAGCTGTACTTGGCGGGCACGCGGCCGTTCGGATGGCGCTCGAGGTGCAGGCGGCAGGCCGGAACGGTGATGTCCGGGCGCATGCAGAGCTCGTCGCCGTCGAGGTCGGAGAAAACGTAGGTGCGCGCGCGCAGGCGTTCGCCGACGACGCGCAGGAACACGTCGGCCGGCTGGATGATGGCGGGCGACACGGCCTCGAAGCCCGCGCGCGCAAAGACGCCCATCAGCGTCTGCGCGGAGGCCTCCAGCGTCTCGAATTGTCTCGCCGTCTCGGCAGGCATCGTGAAACCTGAGTGCGTGGCGCAGCCGGGATCGGCGGCGGATGTGGACTTCGCATATGCCGTCCTGCATTTCGCTGACGGTGGCAATCCTCTTTGTCGGGGAGGGTTAGAGGGAGCTGGCTACAGTTGTAGCGCCGCCCGGAGGATTTCACGAATGGCGGGCGAGGATGTCGCGGACGGCTGCGACGAGCTGCTCGACCTTGACGGAGACCTGGGCGGGGCGGGTCTCCTTCCATTCCCTGTTGTCCTTGATGGCGGCGGCGGCGCGCGCGCCCTCGATCAGGTCCTTCAGGATCACCTCGCCGGCGTCGCGCTCGGTCGTGCCCTGGATGACGGCGATGGGCGCGCCGCGCTTGTCGGCATATTCGAGCTGGCGGCCGAACTTCTTCGGGTTGCCGAGGTACAGCTCGGCGCGGATGCCTGCCTCGCGGAGCGTCTGCACGAGCTTCTGGTAGGCGGCGATCTGGTCCTTGTCCATCACCGTCACGACGACAGGGCCGAGGGTCGGCTTCGGCGCGCGGCCGATGAGGTTCAGCGCCACCTGCAAGCGCGAGACGCCGATGGAGAAGCCGGTGGCGGGCACGCGCTGGCCGGTGAAGCGCGCGACGAGATCGTCGTAACGGCCGCCGCCGCCGACGGAGCCGAATCGGACAGGGTTGCCCTTCTCGTCTTTCGCTTCGATCAGCAGCTCGGCCTCGAAGACGGGGCCGGTGTAGTATTCGAGGCCGCGGACGACGGAGGGGTCGAAGCGGATTCTGCCATCGTCAAATCCGGCTGCGGCGATCAAATCACTGATTTCTTCGATTTCACGGAGGCCCACGTCCAGCGCAGTAAGTTCTCTAATGTCTCGATGTTGCGTTCCCTCAACGTAATTAGTGATTGCTGACGATATCGTTGAGGTAAGCCGACGCGGCACCAAATCCTCGACGTTCCGACCTGTGTTTATTACGGGGTTAAAGCGTGGCCCGTCGACACCTTCCTGGATGTCTGCCTGCTGTCGCAGTGTCAGCATCTGCAAGAGACGCTTAGTTGCGGCTTCGTCAAGGTCTGCGCCGGGCGTAAAGTCGCCACTCTCGTCTTTACGCCCTTTGCCGAGAAGTTGGCCAACTCCCTCTCGTCCTAGTCGATCGAATTTATCAAGCGCGCGCATAACTACCAGCCATCGCGCATTGTGCTGCACGTCAGCAAGGCCAACGGCGTCGCGCAAACCATCAAGGATTTTGCGGTTGTTGACCTTGATGACGTACTGGCCGCGTTCGAAGCCCAAGGCTTCCATGGTGTCGGCGGCGAGCATGCACATCTCGGCGTCGGCGGCGACGCTCTCAGCGCCGACGGTATCAGCATCGAACTGCGTGAACTGGCGGAAGCGGCCGGGGCCGGGCTTCTCGTTGCGGTAGACCGAGCCCACCGCATAGCGGCGGAAGGGCTTCGGCAGGTCCTGATAGTTCTCCGCCACATAGCGCGCGAGCGGCGCGGTCAGGTCATAGCGCAGGGAGAGCCACTGCTCGTCTTTTCCTTCGCGCGCCTCCGGCACGACATCCTGGAACGAGAACACACCCGCGTTGGGGCGATCCTGGTCGGGCAGGAACTTGCCGAGGGCGTCGGTGTACTCGAAGGCCGGCGTCTCCAACGGCTCGAAGCCGTAGCGCTCGTAGACGGCGCGGATTTTCTCCAGCATGGCCTGCGTCTGGCGCAGCTCGTCGGCGCCGATGTCGCGCAGCCCCTTGGGCAGGCGGGCTTTCGGCTTCGAAGCATCCTTCTCGGTCTTGGCCATGGTGAAAGAACTTCCAATTCAAGTTTGAGTGGTGCCCTCCAATCCCTCGCTCTTCGCATCGAAGGCCAGCCTTCGATGCGAAGAGCGGGGGCAGGTGATGAGGGGGCGCGCTGAGGCTGCCCTGGTCGCACATCCTCGGGAAAGCGTGCCGCCTTATAGCGGATGGGTCGGCATGGGAAAAGGCTGGCGCCGGGCCCCGCCTGCCCGCAGCGTCGGAGGCTCGCATTGGAAGCACTTTCCAGCATTCTCGAATGGGCCTGGGCCCGGCACCACAACGAATGGAGCTGGTATGTCCGCCCCCTGTTCCTGTTGCCCTACTGCTATTTTGCCTGGCGGCGGAGCTGGACAGGGCTGCTGGTCACGCTCGCGCTGTTTCCGACCAGCTTGTTCTGGTTTCCCGCACCCGAACGTCCGGCCCCGCACGTGCTGGCCTACCTGGCCTGGGAGTGCGCCTTCTTCCTCGAGGGCGATCCATGGGCACTCGTGGCGCTGGCGGGGGCCGTCGCCGTCTATCTTTGGGCGCTCGCGGCCGCGTTCTGGTACCGCAGCATCCTCCTCGGCCTCCTCGTCATCAACGTCGGCATGGGCCTCAAAATCGCCGTCAGCCTGGGCTTCGGCGGCGAAGCGGGGCAGGGCTCGGTCGTTCCGTCACTCTTCACGGCTGCAATCGTAAACGTTGGCGTCCTGTTTTGGCGGTGGCAGCGAAGCGCTTCGTATGGGGGCAGGTCCTCAGAGCCGCAGCACGATGCCCTTCCGCAGCGGGGCGGAAATGAGTAGATAGCAGCATGGTTCTGGTCCTGAACAATTCACCGCCCGCCGAGGGGAAGGGTGCACGCGCGCCGGATGTCGCATTCAAGCCGACACTGGCCGGCATGAGCCGCGAGCGGATGCGCGCGGCGCTGGCGGCTGCCGGGGTGCCGGAGAAGCAGCTCCGCATGCGCGTCATCCAGCTCTGGCGCTGGCTCTACATCAACGGCGCGACCTCGTTCGACCAGATGACGGACGTGTCGAAGGAGCTGCGCACGGCGCTCGAAGCCCGCTACACGCTCGACCGGCCCGAGATCGTCGCCGAGCAGGTCTCCGTCGACGGCACGCGCAAGTGGCTGCTGCGGCTACCGAAGCTCGGGCACGAGGCGCGTGCGCCCGAGATCGAGGCCGTCTACATCCCGGAGGCCGACCGCGGCACGCTCTGCATCTCCTCGCAGGTCGGCTGCACGCTCACCTGCAGCTTCTGCCACACGGGGACGCAACGGCTCGTGCGCAATCTCGAGGCCTCCGAGATCGTTGGGCAGATCCTGCTCGCGCGTGACCGCATCGGGGATTGGCCGGGCGCCAAGCGGCCCGTCATGCCGGAGGCATGCTTCCAGCATGACGACGGGCTGCTGCCCAACACGGATCGCAAGATCACCAACGTCGTGCTGATGGGCATGGGCGAGCCGCTCTACAATTTCGACAACGTGCGCGAGGCGATGGACATCGCGTCCGACGGCGAGGGCCTGTCGCTCTCCAAGCGGCGCATCACGCTCTCGACCTCGGGCGTGGTGCCCGAGATCGCGCGTTGGGGCGAGCTTTCGGGCACCATGCTCGCCATCTCGCTGCACGCAGTGCGTGACGAGCTCCGCGACGAGTTGGTGCCGATCAACAAAAAGTACCCGATCAAAGAGCTGCTGGACGCCTGCCGCACCTATCCCGGAGCGTCGAATGCCAAGCGGATAACCTTCGAGTACGTCATGCTGAAGGGCGTCAACGACAGCCTGGCGGACGCCAAAGCGCTGGTGCGGCTGCTCGCTGGAATTCCGGCCAAGATCAACCTCATTCCATTCAATCCGTGGCCGGGCTCCAAGTACGAGTGCTCGGACTGGGAGACGATCGAGCGCTTCGCCGAGGTGGTGAACAAGGCCGGCTATGCGAGCCCCGTGCGTACGCCGCGCGGACGCGATATCCTCGCAGCCTGCGGGCAGCTCAGAAGCGAGAGCGTGCGGCTCAGGGCGCGCGAGCGTGCGCCCGGCAGCGCCGCCTCCGCCGAGCCGGGAGCCTGATCGCGCATGGTGCTCAACACGATCGGCCGACTGATCTGGATCCCGATCTCGTTCCTGATCGCGGCAGCCGCCGCGCTCACCGTGCTCGTCACGCTCGGGCTCGAGACGATCACACACGCCGTGCACAACCTCGACGGCGGGGAGACGATCTCGGCCGCTTTCGACGTCGCCTGGCAGGGAACGCTGATCGCCTCGGGGGCGACAATCGTGCCGGCACTTCTGGTCGTGATCATCGGGGAAGTGGCGCGCATCCGCTCTTGGCTCTACTACGTGATCGGCGGCGGGGCGGCGCTGGCGGTGATCCCGCTGCTCGCGCCGTCCGGTGCGACGACGGCCGAGCAGCTCGCGCTTCCGGCGCTGTGGCACGTGTTCGCTACGGCGGGATTCGCCGGCGGCTTCGTCTACTGGCTGCTCGCCGGCCGCAACGCTTGAGCGGTCCTTCTGTCTCCCTTAGGGTCGCGTTCAGCGCCGAAAGGGGGACGGATGTTCGTCGCGATCATCAGGGGCATTCTTGGGTTTGCCGCGGCGGTGCTCGTCGCCGGCGTGGTGCAGGTGCTCTTCGTCGCCGGGGCAGATGTGCTCGCGGGCTCCGACAAGCTCGAGAGCCTTGGCCTCCTGGCGCTCCTGGCCGCGACGCAGTCAGCCGTGTTCGCGGCGCCGTTCACCCTCATCGCGGCGGTCATCGCCAGCTGGCAATCGGTGCGCTCCGTGCTCTTCTACGCCGCCGCCGGGCTCGTGATCGGGCTCGCCGGCTTCTTCGCCCAGTTCGCGGGGGAGGCGGGGCCGGAAACCATCCTCAACCGCTACGCGCTGACGGCGTACCTCGCGAGTGGGCTCGCGGCCGGACTCGCGTACTGGTATGTGGCGGTGCCGAAAAGCCGCGCGGCGATGCCTAACCTTCCGGCAAACAGCGATTAATTTAAGTTAATCGGCTCGCGGCACCCCTTGCGAAGAGCTGACTCCCCAGGTATTTTGTTGCGGTGCACAATCGGGTGTGCGACACGCTTCGCCGATCGACACACGAGGATCGCTGCCATGGATCACGTTCAGAGCGAGCTTTCCCAGCGCTTCGCCAAGAGCTACGCCACAGCCGCCTTCGGCTACGCACAGGCGGCCTCGGCGGCCTACGCGGCGCTCGCCGACCAGACGCTCGACTTTTGGAGCCAGGCCGCGCGCGCCGGCTCGTCCGTGGACGATCGCCAGCCCCGGCTGCAGCTCGTCACCGGGCCGCGTCCCTACCGCTCGGCCTTCAGTGCGACGCAAAGCGCGGCCTCGCCGGCCTCGGGCGTCGATTTCGTGCGGATATCCCAAGCCTGGGCCGACTCGCCCATGTTCGCGCCGGTGCGGGCCTGGTGGAGCATGTTTCCACTGCAGGGCAATCCTGCCTGCTGGCCCATGGCCTACGCCATGATGTCGGCCGGCGTGCCGCGCACGGTCGCGATGCCGGCGGCAGAGGCCAATATCGCTGCTTTCGACGCGGCCAGCGTCGCCTCGGCCTCGATCGACCGGGCTTTCTCTGCCTACCGGTCGGAGAGCGGGTTTGCCGTCTCGCAGATCGTCGTATCGCCCAAGTCGTCGTGGATCGGCGCGCTGTTCCTGGCGCCGTTCGCGACCTCGATCAAGCTGCCGTGGAGCTGAAGCCTCGGCTCTCGAGTTTCCCGAGTTAGGTCAGAGCGTTCCTTCGCCCCCTCACCCGGAAGCGATCTATCGATCGCATCCGGCCTCTCCCCAAGGGGAGAGGCCGATGCGGTGCCACCATTCCCGCTCCCCTTGGGGAGAGGGTTAGGGTGAGGGTGAGGGTGAGGGGGGCGATCTCAATCGGATTGCTTCAGTTGCTCGGCGGAACGGTGACGACCACGGCGTTGTCGCCCGGCATGACGGGTGAAACCGATCCGAACGAAACCGGTGGCTGAGACGTCGTCGCGGCAGCGGGCGGCGGCTTGACGACGATCGGGGCCTTGGCCTCCTGCTTCGTCTTCTCGGCTGGCGCGGCTTCTCCCGCAGCGGCCTTGGCGGGCTCGCTCTCCTTGGCCTCAGCGGCGGGGGGCGGCGCATCGAGCGTTGTCGCCGCCTTCTTCTGCACCGGCTTCTCGGCAGGCGGCGCCTCGGCCTCCTTTGCCTTGGGAGCCGCCGGCGTCTCACCCGTGGCCTCGGGCGTCGCGGCGGCAGCCTTGGCCGGGTCCTTCTTCTTGGCCGCCTTTTTCGGCGGCGCGGGCGGACGGGCGACGCAGCGCGGCGGCACCTCGGTGCCTTCGCTCAGGATGACGGTCCCCACCCAGGCGCAGGTCTTGAGGTCGCGGCAGGAGGCCTCGAACAGCCCCGAGCATTGCGCGGCGGCCGCCTCGGCAGCGGCGACGTCTCCGGTGGGCTCGACTTGCGTCAGCGGCTTGTCAGCCCACGGCAGAACCTCCGTGGTCTTCTTCTTGGCGGGAGCGGGGGGCGTGGTCGCCGCCGGAGCAGACGTCGCTCCATCGGTGGTGGCGGGAACGCTCGCGGCGGGCGCTGGATCGTCAGCCGATTGGGCCAAAGCCGGAATCGCGCCGGCCGCGAGACCGGCCAGCACCAGACATGGGATCACCAAACGTGGGATCGCCAGGAATGGGATCAGCAGCGGGGCCGCAGCTCGTTTCACAGTCTTCCCCCCCCGAAACGTCGGCTCTTATGCGTCCGCACATTCGGTCTTATACCCCGGCCAGCATAATCAGTTTGCAGCGAAAAACACGGCGGGATCATGGAGAATTTCCCCCTCAGGACGTAAAGGGCGGAAAGGGCTCAGAGATTAACTGTGGGGCGCTGAGACGGCGTGTGCCTTGCAGAGCGGGGGCCGGTGCCTATAGTGCCGCGCGTTCCGGATCGAAGAGGGAGAAGTCGGGCTCATGGGCACCAGCAGCGCAAAGGCGAACATCAAGAAAGTGGTGCTCGCCTACTCGGGCGGCCTCGACACCTCGATCATTCTCAAGTGGCTGCAGGAGACCTACGGCTGCGAGGTGGTCACCTTCACCGCCGACCTCGGCCAGGGCGAGGAGCTCGCGCCCGCGCGCGAGAAGGCGCTCATGCTCGGCATCAAGCCCGAGAACATCTTCATCGAGGACCTGCGCGAGGAGTTCGTGCGCGACTACGTGTTCCCGATGTTCCGCGCCAACGCGCTCTACGAGGGCATCTACCTGCTCGGCACCTCCATCGCGCGTCCGCTGATCGGCAAGAAGCAGATCGAGATTGCGCGCAAGACCGGCGCCGATGCGGTCTGTCACGGCGCCACCGGCAAGGGCAACGATCAGGTGCGCTTCGAGCTCACCTATTATGCGCTCGAGCCCGGCATCAAGATCATCGCGCCGTGGCGTGAATGGGCCTTCAAGGGCCGCGAGGAGCTGCTCGAGTTCGCGCGCAAGAACCAGATCCCGGTGGCGAAGGACAAGGAGGGCGAGAGCCCGTTCTCGGTCGACGCCAACCTGCTGCACTCGTCGTCCGAGGGCAAGGTGCTCGAGGACCCGGCCAAGAAGGCGCCCGAGATCGTCTATCAGCGCACGATCTCGCCGATGGCGGCACCCGACAAGGTGACGACGATCACGATCGGGTTCGAGAAGGGCGACGCCGTCTCGCTCAACGGCAAGCGCACGAGCCCGGCGACGCTCTTGAAGGCGCTCAACGACCTCGGGCGCGACAACGGCATCGGGCGCATCGACCTGGTCGAGAACCGCTTCGTCGGCATGAAGTCGCGCGGCGTCTACGAGACGCCCGGCGGCACTATTCTCTGGCAGGCGCATCGCGCCATCGAGAGCCTGACGCTCGACCGCGGCGCCATGCATCTCAAGGACGAGATCATGCCGCGCTATGCGGAGCTCATCTACTACGGCTTCTGGTTCTCGCCCGAGCGCGAGATGCTGCAGGCGCTGATCGACAAGTCGCAGGAGCATGTCGAGGGCGAGGTGACGCTCGAGCTCTACAAGGGCAACGTGATCGTCGTCGGGCGCGAAAGCCCGAAGTCGCTCTATGCGGCGGGCCTGGTCACCTTCGAGGACGACAAGGGCGCCTACGACCAGAAGGACGCGCAAGGCTTCATCAAGCTCAATGCGCTCAGGCTCCGGACGCTCGGGAAGCGGGATCGGGGGAACTTGTAGAACGGCCGCTACGGTTTCAGCGGCTCCGTCCCCTCGTCAAGAATTCTCAAGTATCTGGCGTACTCGTATACGCGGCTGCGCCGTTTGCCGGTGATCTCGCGCACAATCCCGAGTTTCGCCAAGTGATCCAGAGATTTTTGGACGGTCGGCTGAGAAAGCTTCAGCTTTTTAGCGAGGCGCGGAACGGACTGAAGCGGAGCGCGCTGCAGCTCGCCATGCACCCTTAACGCGGATGCTGCTGCGCGTCCGAGGCTCGATATTTTCCCCTTATCCTTTTCAAACAAGCTCAGCATACGGCGAGCCATGTCGACGCCCTGCTCGGATGTTTGCGCGACACCGTCGAGAAAGAATTCGAGCCATGTTTCCCAGTCGCCCTTTTCCCGAACGAGCTGCAACAGCTCATAGTACCGCGACCGGTTCATCTTCAGGAAGAGGCTTAGATAGAGGATCGGCTCGCGCAAGGTGCGCTCCTCACACAGCATGAGGGTGATGAGCAATCGCCCCAAACGCCCATTACCATCAAGGAACGGATGGATCGTCTCGAACTGAACGTGGGCCAGCGC
>JBFXEP010000059.1:0-11343 GCA_050179995.1 Hyphomicrobium sp. | reverse complement strand
CCGGCTCGCTCTTCGAGCGCACGTCGAGCAGCGTGCTCTTCAGCACCCGCACCTTGAGCGTATCCGAGAGATCGACGTCGATCTCATCCGAGTTGTCCGGCACCCGCGACACCTTGCCGATGAACCCGCCCGACGTGACCACCGTGTCGCCGCGCCGTACCCGCTCGATCATCTCGCGATGGTGCTTCTGGCGCTGGTTCTGCGGCCGGATGACGAGGAAGTAGAAGATCAGCACCATGAGCAGCATGGGGATGAGAAGCCCGCTGAACGGGTCCGCCATGGGGCTCGACTGGGCGTAGGCCGGAGAAATGAACATCTGGGACTGGTCCTCGTCGGATCGTCTGCGTGGCAGTGGATCGGGCAACGTTGAACGAAAATGCGGCCAGCCCTGTCGGAAGCACCGCCTCCGCAAGTCCGTCCGCTCAAGGTCGGCCGGACTATAGTGGCCGGGGCTTGCTTTGCAACCCCGGCGGCACGGGAGGGAAAGGCTGTCGAGCGACGGATCTCGCCGCAGCGGGCCTGCCCGGAGTATAGAGGGCTCCACCGCGCCGGAAAAGGCCGCCGGCGTCCCGTCGACCCCGGAAATTCAAGGCAAAATCCATCATGAGCCACGAGCACGACCTGGAAGCCCGCCTCGACCGCATCGCAGCCGCCCTCGAGCGGCTTTCGCCGCCTCCGCCGCCCGCGCCCGACTTCGATGCCGCCGACGCGTTCGTCTGGCACGCGGCCACCCTCACCTTCCAGCCTGTGCCCGTCGTCAACCGCGTGCCCCGCGTACTACTGAAGGGTATCGACGGCTCGGCGCGCCAGCTCCTCGACAACACTCGTCGCTTCGCCGACGGCCTCCCCGCCAACAACGCGCTCCTCTGGGGCGCACGCGGCATGGGCAAGTCGAGCCTCGTCAAGGCCGTGCACGCCGAGGTCGAAGCCGCACGCGCGAAATCGAAAAAGAAGCAGGCCGGCCTGAAGCTGATCGAGATCCACCGCGAGGACATCGCCACGCTTCCGGCCTGTCTCGCCGCGCTGCGCATCGCGCCGCACCGCTTCATCGTCTTCTGCGACGATCTCTCCTTCGATCGCGACGACACGAGCTACAAATCGCTGAAGGCCGTGCTGGAGGGCGGCATCGAGGGGCGACCGGCCAACGTGCTCTTCTACGCCACCTCGAACCGCCGTCACCTGATGCCGCGCGACATGGTCGACAACGAGCGCTCGACCGCCATCAATCCCTCCGAGGCCGTCGAGGAGAAGGTGTCGCTGTCGGATCGCTTCGGCCTCTGGCTCGGCTTCCACAACTGCAGCCAGGACGACTACCTCGCCATGGTCGAGGGCTACGCCGAGCACTTCGCGCTGCCGATCGCGCGCGACGCCCTTGTGCGCGAGGCGCTCGAGTGGAGCGTGACGCGCGGCGGCCGCTCCGGCCGCGTCGCCTGGCAGTTCACGCAAGACCTCGCCGGCCGCCTCGGCAAGACGCTGCCGCTCTGAAGAACGGCGGCAGGCAGCGGGCAACAGGCAGCAGGATTGTCGAATACCGACCGCTGCCGGCGTCCTGCTGCCCGTTGCCTAAAACACGGGGCGCAGCTCTCGCCACGCCCCGCCGACCGCATCTTTAAAATTGCCTGTTGCCTGCTGCCCGCTGCCTAACTACAGCCGCTCCATGAACGGCGTCGGATCGATCGGCTTCTGCCCCTGGCGCAGCTCGAAGTGCACCTGCGGCTGATCCACCTTGCCGGTGCGCCCGGCCCGCGCGATCACCTGCCCGCGCTTGATCTGGTCGCCGCGCTTGACGAGGATCTCGTCGGCGTGCGCGTACGCCGTCACCCAGCCGTTGTCGTGGCGAACCAGCACGAGATTGCCGTAGCCCGCGAGCTCGTCGCCGGCGTAGGCCACGACCCCGCCCTCCGCGGCGTGCACGTCGGTCCCCATCGGCACCGCCAGGTTGACGCCGTCGTTGTGCGTGCCGTCCGCGCGCGGCCCGAACGGGCTGACGACCTTGCCCGACACCGGCCAGCGCAATTTCGATGTGCCCGCGACCGACCCCGAGCCCACCGAACCCGAACCCTGCGGCGTGAGCGGCGGGCCCGCATCGTTGGCCGACCCGGACTCAGCCGTGGCGACACGCTCCGGCGCCGGGCCGGCGAGGCCCGTGCCGTTGATCATCGTCGGCTGCCGCGGTGTCGAGGCCGCGGGTGGCGGATTGGGCTGTGCGCCGAGCGCAACGACGCCGGGCGTCGTTGGCGACACGGGAGCCACTGTCGCCGGAGCAGGGTCGCGAGCCGGAGGCGTTGCCTCCGCGACCTCTCGGCCGCCCTCGGCCGGCAGCTTGAGCTCCGTGCCGGGCTTCACCTTGCGCGAATCCGAGATGCCGTTGTTGCGCTCGAGATCCTCGAGCTTCACCCCGTTCTCGCGCGCGATCTGATAGAGCGAGTCACCCTGGCGCACGGTGTAGCTGCGCGACCAGTCGGACGGCGCTTGCGCCGCGGAAGCGGACTGCACCGGCCGCACGGCAACCGTCTCGTACGCCTCACGCGGCGGCCGCGCCGTCTCGCTGGCGGTGTGCGCCCGCGTGCCCGACGGCAGCGCGAGCTGCTGGCCCGGCTTGAGTTCGTTCGTATGAAGGCCATTCGCGGACTTGAGATCGTTGACCGAGACGCCGTGCTGGCGCGAGAGCGAGTAAAGCGTATCGCCGGGCCTCACCTCGATCGTCTCGCCCGTGGCCGCTGCGCTCGACGGAGAGGCGATCGGCGCCACGCGCGAGGGCGACCCGGAGCCATAGGTGCGCGACGGTGCCGGCTGGCTGCCGTACTGCGAGCCGCCCTGCGCCCCGTATGACGGCTGCCCGTAGGACGGCGCGTTGTAGGCCTGCGTATTGTACTGCGGCGCGGCACCATAGCCGGGCTGCCGCTGCTGCCCGTACGACGGCTGGCCCCCGTAGGTGCCCTGGCCCTGCTCGGGATGGATGGCGCTGGTCGTCATGCCTTGCTGCGGCACCGGCGCGAGATCGGCGCGCGCCACATCCCGGCCGGGATCGGCAGGCCGATAGCCGCCGGCCGAGCCATAGTCGCTCGAAGCCGTGCGTCCGGTCGTGCCATAGCCGGTGCCCGAGCCCGTGTTGTGAGCGCGCGCTCCGTCCGAATAGCCGAGATCGAACCTGGAAACGTCGGCGCTGCAGCCAGCCAAAGCGGCAACGGATGCAAGGGCCATCGAGGCCTTAACGCGCGCGACGTTGGTGAATAGAGGACATTTACGCAAGGAACTTAACATGCCACTCACCCTGTATACCCTCTTCAGGTAACCCTTAACGAGTTAAGAGAACCTTAACGGGGCATGAAACGCGATTCGTTCGCGGGCTCGTGGGATCGGAAATTGGAACTCTGCGCCGAAATACGGCGCCCCCGCACACATCCCGCTTACGCTTGGATTGTGCTGCCTTGACGGAGAAATCCCGGCGACTTGCCGCCGAATTCATGACGCGGCAAAAATGGCGACCCCGATCGAGGTGGACGCCCCCGCTGGCATCGCGGACCATGCGATATGGCACGTCCCTCACCTGCCGACCTCACGGTCGGCGTCCTCTCCCGTCCCGGGAGAGGAAAGTGGAGCGGCGACGCGTCCCCTCTTCCTTCTCCCGGAACGGGAGAAGGTGCCCTGGTCGAGCCGGAGGCTCGCAGTCGGCGAGACGGGGCGGATGAGGGACGTTTCACTGGCTTCCTGCTAGCCCGCATCCTTGAGGCGCTTCGCACCCTCAAGCGAAAGCACGCCCTCGAGCCCGGCGCGCGTCGTCTCGTGCGTGAGGTTGAGATGCAGCGGCGTCACCGAGATGAACCCGTCGGCGATGGCGCGCAGATCCGTTCCGGCGGGCGGATCGGAGCGGCGCCGCTCGAACCCGACCCAGAAATAGGGATCGCCCCAGGTGTCGGCCCGCTCCTGGATATGCAGCCCGCCCTGGTCGCGACGCCCCTGGCGCGTCGCCTGCACGCCCTTGACGTCGCCCGGCGCGAGATCCGGATAGTTGATGTTCATGAGCGTCATCGCCGGCCACTCCGACGCGAGAAGCTGCTCGACGAGATGCGGCCCATGCTCGAGCGGCGTCTTCCAGTGCTGCTTGCCGTCGGGATCGAAGCCGATGGTGAGGCTCATGGCGATGGAGCGCACGCCGAGCAGCGTGCCTTCCATGGCGCCGGCGATGGTGCCCGAGTAGGTCACGTCCTCGGCGAGGTTCGAGCCGTGGTTGACGCCCGACAGCACGAGGTCGGGGGCCTTGTCCTTGAGCACCTGCTTGATGCCCATGATCACGCAGTCGGCCGGCGTGCCGCGCACGGCGAACGCGCGCTCGCCGATTTCCCTGTAGCGCAGAGGCACCTGCAGCGTCAGCGCATGCGAGGCGCCGCTCTGGTTCATCTCCGGCGCGACGATCCAAACGTCGTCGGAGAGCGCCTTCGCGATCTGGTGCAGCACGGAGAGCCCGTGCGCCCCCGCCCCGTCGTCGTTTGTCACCAGAATGCGCATGAAATTAAGCTTTCTCGATCCGCGCCATGCCGCCCATGTAGGGCTGCAAGGCTTCCGGAATTATGACGGACCCGTCCGCCTGTTGATAGTTTTCCAGCACCGCAACGAGCGTGCGCCCGACCGCG
Source organism: Hyphomicrobium sp. (assembly GCA_050179995.1). GTDB lineage: Bacteria > Pseudomonadota > Alphaproteobacteria > Rhizobiales > Hyphomicrobiaceae > Hyphomicrobium_C. Next base: position 6,709 of record JBFXEP010000059.1, on the reverse strand, counting down.
AGCCCGGACCCGTTAAGCGTGTGCACGTAACGTAGCTCTTTCGCGCTCTTGGGGCGATACCGCGCGCCCATGCGCCGCGCCTGGAAATCGCCGCACACGGAGCACGACGAGATCTCGCGGTAGGCATCCTGCCCCGGCAGCCAAACCTCGATGTCGTAGGTCTTCTGCGAGGCGAAGCCCATATCGCCCGTGCACAGCAGCATGGTGCGGTACGGCAGCCCGAGCCGGCGCAAGACCTCCTCCGCGCAGGCCGTCATGCGCTCGTGCTCGGCGAGGCTCTCCTCGGGCGTCGTGATGGAGACCAACTCCACCTTCGAGAACTGGTGCTGGCGGATCATGCCGCGCGTGTCGCGGCCAGCCGCACCCGCCTCCGAACGGAAGCACGGCGTCCACGCCGTCATGCACATCGGCAGCTGCGCTTCGTCCAGGATGCTCTCGCGCACGACATTGGTCAGCGACACTTCGGCGGTGGGGATGAGAAAAAAGCGAAACGGAGCCCAACCCACCCGCACTCTTTCGATTAGACGCCTAGTCTCATCGTCGACTGTCGGGCCGACCATCGCATTCCGGTTTCCACCGGTTTTTACGTATATCTCCTCAAGGAGCTCTGATAGCTGCGTCTCGTCGGCAAAGGGAACGCGAAACAAATCGTCCGCGAACTTCGGCAGGTTGCCAGTGCCATAGGCCGCTTCATCCCGCACAAGGAGCGGCGGGTTGACCTCGGTGTATCCGTTCGTGCCCGTCTGCAGGTCGAGCATGAAGCAGCCGAGTGCCCGCTCGAGCCGCGCTAGCGCGCCCTTGAGAAACACGAAGCGCGCGCCCGAGACTTTGCCCGCCGTCTCGAAATCCATGAGACCCAGCGCCTCGCCGATCTCGAAGTGCTGCCTGGGCGCGAAGTCGAATTTGCGCGGGTCACCGACGCGGCGAACCTCCTTGTTGCCTGTCTCGTCCGCACCCACCGGCACGTCCGCGCGCGGCAGGTTCGGAATGACGGAGAGCGCGTCCGTCAGCGCCTTGTCGTGCTGCCGCTCCTCCTCCTCACCCGTCGAGATCGCGTCCTTGAGCGTGGCGACCTCGGCCATGAGCGTGGCGGCGAGCGCCTCGTCCTTGGCGCCCTTGGCCTTGCCGATCTCCTTCGACGCCGCGTTGCGCCGCGTCTGCGCCTCCTGCAGCTTCGTCTTGGTCGCCCGCAGCGCCTCGTCGAGCGCCAGCAGCCGCGCCGCCGCCGGCTCGAGCCCGCGGCTCGCTAAGCCCGCATCGAAAGCCTCGGCGTTGTCTCTGATCCACTTGATGTCGAACACTGGGAAAGTCCTCGGCGGGAGAGCTTGAAGGTGCCTGTCCTATAAGGCCCGCTACGGCCGGGGTCCAGACAGCCGCGACCTAAGTCGCGGCCTTGTCCCGTGCCGCATCAGCCGCGGCCTGCTGCTTTTCGACCCACGCCACGGCAAAGATCGAAAGCTCGTAGAGCAGCACCGTCGGCAGCGCCATGATGACCATGCTGAGCGCATCCGGTGGGGTCAGCAGCGCCGCCACCGCGAAAATGCCGACGATGGCGAACCGCCGCCCGCTGCGCAGCGTGGCCGAGGTCACGATCCCCGCGCGTGCGAGCAGCGTCAGGACCACCGGAAGCTGGAAGCAGAGCCCGAACCCGAAGATCAAGGTCATGATGAGCGACAGGTACTCGGACACCTTGGGCATCAGCTCGATCGTCGCCGGCCCCGATGCGCTGGCCGACGCCGCGAGCCCGATCGAGAACTTGATCAGCACCGGCATCGCCACGAAGTAGACCACCGCCGCCCCAAGCACGAAAAACACCGGCGTCGCGATGAGATAGGGCAGGAACGCGTGCCGCTCGTTCTTGTAGAGGCCCGGCGCCACGAACTTGTAGACCTGCGCCGCGACGATGGGAAACGACAGGAACGCCGCGCCGAACATGGCGAGTTTCAGCTGCGTGAAGATCTGCTCGAGGAAGTGCGTGGCGATGAGGCGCACATGGTCGCTCCCCGACGCCCACACGTAGGGCCACACGAGGATGTCGTAGATGTTGCGCGCCACCGCGAAGCAGAGAACAAACATCGCGAAGAAGGCGACGACGGCATAGATCAGCCGCTGGCGCAGCTCGATCAGATGATCCATCAGCGGCGCCTTGGAGGCGTCGATGTCATCCTGTCCTGGCCGCGGCAGGCTTTCCTGCATCAGGCAGGCCCCGCGCTGGATTTGGCCTCTTCGGCCTCAGCTTTCGCGGGCTCGCCGCTCTCATCCGGTGGCGCAACATCGGACGAGGTGGCGGACGCGGCTGGAGGCAGGATCGACGGCGGCACGGCCTCCGCGGTCACGGCAGCCGTCGCGGCTTTCGCATCGAGCTCGGCCTGCGCCGCCCCCGTCGCGCTGTCGACCGACCGCGTCGCCTCGTCGAGCGAGGCCTTGACGCTGTCGCCCACCCCGCGCACCTCTTTCTGCAGCTCGTCCAGCTCCGCTTCCCGCATCGCCTGCTCGAATACGGCGCGGAACTCGTTGGCGTGGCGCCTCACCACCCCGGCGTAGCGCCCGAGCGTGCCGAAAAAACGCGGCAGCTCCTTCGGCCCCACGAAGATCAGCGTGACGAGGCCGAGGATGAGAAGCTCGCTCCAACTGATCTCGAACATGGGAACGTCCAGCAAAAAGACGCGGGGCCGCAGGGCTCACGCGAGCGGCCCGGCCTGCGCGCGGGCGGCCTCAGCCGGCCTTCGATTTATCGCGCTCCGCCGCGACCGTGGTGTCGATGACCTTGGGATCGGCCACCTGCGCCGGCGCGTCGTCCTCGCTGAGCCCCTTCTTGAAGCTCTTGATGCCGCGCGCGACGTCGCCCATCAGGTCCGAGATCTTGTTGCGGCCGAACAGCAGCACCACAACGAGAAGCAAGAGCAGCCAATGGGTTGCACTACCAAACCCCATGAAAAGGCCTCCTTATCGGCCGTATACGGCATGAGATGCCGGTTGTTGGGCCGCACTATTGCAGAAACGCCACCCAGCGGCAAGCGCGCCCCAGTGTTCGCAGCTAGGCACTACGAATTTGAAATTCAAGGGCTTTTGTCGCCGTTCGAGGGAAAGATCAGCGCCTCGGCGGAATCGATGGCGAGGCGCACCTCGCGCCCCTCGCCCAGCGCCTCGCCCGCGACCGTCCGCACATTAAGCGGCGCGTCGAACCCTTCCGCGACCACCTCGTAGCGCACCGCGTCGCCGAGAAACTTGGCGCTGCGCACGCGGCCCCGGATGCCCGGCACATCTGCGCTGCCGTTGCCGCCGGCGGAGAGAAGCCCGACGCCCCGCTCGCGGATGCAGAGCGTGGCGGCCGCCCCATCCGCGATGCCCGGTGCCGCGAGCCGCCCGATCGGCGTCGCGATGTGCCCGTTCGCGACCGTGACCTCGATCTCGTTGATCTCCGAGAACAGCCTGGCGACGAACAGCGAGGCCGGCTGCCGATAGAGCTCCTCCGCGCGCCCCGACTGCACGAGCGCGCCCGCGCGCATGACCACGATGCGGTCTCCGAGCCGCATCGCCTCCTCCGGATGGTGCGTGACGATCATCGTCGTCGCCCGCGTCTCGCGGAGGAGCGCGAGCGTTTCCTCCTGCATGGCGTCGCGGAGCTGCACGTCGAGCCCCGAGAACGGCTCGTCCATCAGCATCACGGCCGGCCGCGGCACGATGGCGCGCGCCAGCGCCACCCGCTGCTGCTGGCCGCCGGACAGGATGTGCGGATAGGCGTCCGCGTACCGCTCGAGGCCGACCCGCGACAGCATGAGCAGCGCCTCGCGCCGCGCCCCCTCGCGCGTGAGCGCCTTGAGCCCGAAGGCCACGTTGTCGACGATGGTGAGGTGCGGAAAGAGCGCGAAATCCTGGAACATGAGCCCGACGCCGCGGTCCTCGGGCTGGACGAAGCGCTGCGGCCCCGCCACCTCGCGCTCGTTGACGAGGATGCGCCCGCCGGTCGGGCGCTCGATGCCGGCCGCGAGGCGCAGGAGCGTCGTCTTTCCGCAGCCGGAAGGCCCGAGCAGGCACACGATCTCCCCCGGCGCCACGTCGAGCGAGAAGCCGCGCACCGCGACGCGCTCGTCGTAGCGCTTCTCGACGGCATCGAACGTGAGGCGCGCGGCAAAGGTCGCGCCCGCCCGCGCGCGGGGCGCACCGGCAAGGCTGCTCTGAGCCAGCTTATGAGGTCTGCCGAAAAGCCAATTCACGCGAGCGCTCGACCTGGCCAGGAGCGGCGCGAGCCCGCTCGCCTCGCCCCGTCATGGCGGAGCCATGCTTCGCATGGACGGGGAGAGGCCGTCGCACCCCTAGGTGATCACCCGGAAGCGCGCGAGACGGGGCGCCGAAAAGTTGACGATCCTAGTCTGGCTTACTCTCGCCGTCGCGGCGTAGCAAGCCGCTCTCGGCATCAGCCTCAACGGCTTCGTCGTTCGCGAGCGGCTCCCCGCCCTCGTCGCTCTCCTCGTCCTCCTCCTCCTCGGCGCCCGCCTCGAGCGGCAGCTCGTCGGGCATGAGGGAGGCCGCGAGCGACGGATCGGGCACCGTGAAGCCCGGCGGCAGGTGGCCGTCGAGCAGGCCCTGCGCCTTGAGATCGGCGAGCCCCGGCAGGTCCTTCACGTTGTCGAGGCTGAAGTGGGCGAGGAAGCTGTCCGTGGTGCCGTACGTCAAAGGCTTGCCGGGCGCGCGCCGGCGCCCACGCGGCCGGATCCAGCCCGCTTCCATCAGGATGTCGAGCGTGCCGGCCGAGGTCGTGACGCCGCGGATATCCTCGATCTCGGCCCGCGTCACCGGCTGGTGGTAGGCGACGATGGCCAGCGTCTCGAGCGCCGCCCGCGACAGGCGCCGCTCCTCGACCGCGTGCCGCTCGAGCAGGTAGCCGAGATCCTCCGCCGTGCGGAACACCCACTTGCCCGCAACCCGCACCAGGTTCACGCCGCGCGGCGCATAGATCGCCTTGATGTCCTGGAGCAGCGAAGCGATATCGCTGCCGTGGCGCAGATACCCTGCCAGCCAGGCTTCGTCGAGCGGCGACGGAGAAGCAAACAGCAGCGCCTCGACGATGCGCTGGTCCTCGAGCCTCTCCTCGGCCGACGGCGCGTGCCCGCCCTCGACGGCCTCGACCTCCGACATCGCCCGCGCAAGCTCGCGCGCCTCCTCGGCCTCGGGTGCATCCTCGAGGGATTGATCCTCGATGCCGTCGCGGGTCACCACTCTGAGTTTCGGCGGAACCATGTCGCCATCCCTGTTACGGAGCGCCGCCCCGGCGCCCCTCGTTCATGACCCTACGCGCCCGGCGTCTGCGAGCTGTCGAACACCACTTCCAATCGCTGCCATTCGGCACCTGCCTCGCGCCGCCGCATGTAGATGGGCGAGAAGGGCTCCTCCTGCTTGAGCTCGATCATGCCTTCGCGCGCCATCTCGAGCGTGGCGCCGAACGAGCTCGCGAGCACGGTCTTGTCCTCTTCCTCGGTGGCGAGATAGGTCTTGAGGCAGGCGTCGAGCTCCACCCAATCGCCGATCGCCTCGCCGACGAGCGACTCGAGCTTGGAGCGCGCCTGCTTGATCGACCACACGCGCCGCGCCTTGACCACGTGCGTCACCTTGATGGTGCGCCGGCGCAGCTCCGAGTAGGCCTTGAGCAGATCGTAGATCTCCGCCGTCCAGCGCACCTCGCTGACCGTCTCGATCTGCTCCGGCATGCCGCGCTGGAACACGTCGCGCCCGAGGCGCTTGCGCGTCATGAGCTCGCCGATGGCGCGCCGCATGGCGTCGAGCCGCATCAGCCGGAATGCGAGTCGCTGCGCCATCTCGTCGGCCGAGGGCTCGTCGCCGGCGTCCTTCTCGCGCGGCAGAATGAGTCGCGACTTGAGGAAGGTGAGCCAGGCCGCCATCACCAGATAGTCGGCGGCGATCTCGATCTTGAGCCGCTGCGCTTCCGAGATGTAAGCGATGTATTGGTCGACCAGACCCAGGATCGAGATCTTGGTGAGGTCGACCTTGTGCGTGCGCGCCAGCGCGAGCAGGAGATCGAGCGGACCTTCGAAGCCCGCCACGTCGACGATCAGCGCCTCCGACGCCGCCGGCGCGAGGTCGCGGTCCGGCGCTTCCCAGCCAAGCCCGTCGCTCTCGATCTCTGCCGCGTCCTCGATCATGGCCCCTTCAGCGCGTCATCGGCACGGAAGGCGCCGGTGAAAGCTTTGTGACACTACACTGATTCAGCATGCCGTCTGCCGGCCGCCAGCGCTAGGGCGAGTTGTGTCTCCGCCTTGACAGAATCATAGGGATCGTGCCGATCGAGCACAGCGAGGGCCGCGCGGAATCGCCGCAGGGCATCGCCCGTGAGCGGCGGCGCGGCCGAGGCCACCTGCTCCATCTCCGAGAGCACCCCGTTGCAGTGGAGCGCGATGTCGGAGCCGGCCGCCAGCACGGCGCGCGCCCGCTCGGCGAGCGACCCTGAAAGCGCCCGCATGCTGAGGTCGTCGCTCATCAGGAGACCATCGAAACCGATCTCGCCACGGATCACCTCGTCCGTCACCCGGCGCGAGGTGCTGGCGGGATTGGCGTCGTCGATCGCCGTGAACACCACGTGCGCCGTCATGGCGGCCGGCATGTCGCGCAGCGCCTTGAAGGGGGCGAAGTCGGTCGCCGAGAGCAAGGCGCGCGGCTCCGTCACCACCGGCAGGTCGTGGTGGCTGTCCTT
>JBFXEP010000058.1:0-11448 GCA_050179995.1 Hyphomicrobium sp. | reverse complement strand
CCGAGGCCGCGCTGCGCGAGGCGCGGGGTGCGGAGGGCTATCGCGAGGGCCTCGAGGCGACCATCGAGAAGGCGGACGAGCTCTTCAAGACCTTAAACGCGCTTTTGCTCATCGCCCGTCTCGAGGCGGGCGTGGTGGAGGAGAGCGCCGAGGTTTTCGATCTCGGCCGCCTCGTGCACGACGTCGCCGAGCTCTACGAGCCCGTCGCCGAGGAGGCGGGCCTCGCCCTCGCCATTGACACGGGCCAAGGCATCGAGGTGCGCGCCAACCGCCAGCTCGTGGGTCAGGCCGTCGCCAATCTCGTCGACAACGCCATCAAATACTCTGCCGCCGCCGCTGCCGGGTGCGGCGCGGATCAGATGGCGACCGTCGTGGTCGAGGCGCGCGTCGACGGCGCCTCCGCCGAGTTCTCCGTCGCCGACCGTGGACCCGGCATCGACCCCAAGGATCGCGACCGCGCTCTGCGCCGCTTCGTACGCCTCGAGAAGAGCCGCACGCAACCCGGCACGGGCCTGGGGCTCAGCCTCGTCGCCGCCGTCGCGCGCCTGCACAACGGCTCCGTCCGCCTCGAGGACAACGCCCCCGGCCTCCGCGTCGTCGTCACGCTGCCGATGGTGACTCCCGCCGCATAGGAACCTGTGCAAAGGTTCTCCCGAATAAGAAACGGCGAGGAAAACCATGGCGGGCGAGGGCAGGGGAGCGGGCACGCTGCTCGAGCGCATCGATGTGGCAAAGCGCCTGCCGCAGGATCCCGCCGGGGGCGCGAGCCTCGATCCGCTGCTCGACGACTGGCGCCGCGAGTCGTCGCTTGGCGGCCTCGTCTCGCTTGCGGAAAGGGAGCCGCTGCGCGCGCTCCTGGCCGGCATCGTCGCCGGCTCGCCTTTTCTCAGGGCCGAGATCACGCGCAACCCGAGGCGGCTCCACGACGTTCTGCGCGCCGTACCCGAGACGCGCTTTGCCGGGCTGACCGCCGGCCTCGCGTCGAGCCTCGACGCGGCCTCCTCGCTCCCCGAGGCCATGACGGCCTTGCGCACCATGAAGTCCGAGGCCGCGCTCATCATCGCGCTCTGCGACCTCGCCGGCATCTGGAGCGTCGACGAGGTGACGCGCACCCTCTCCGCCACCGCCGACGCCGCGCTCACCGGTGCCGTGCGTTTCCTGTTCCGACAGGCCGTCGCCAAGGGCGATTGGCTCGCCGCGCCCGGCGACGAAGCCCCCGAGCTCTCGTCCGGATACTTCGTGCTCGGCGTCGGCAAGTACGGCGCCTTCGAGCTCAACTACTCGAGCGACATCGACCTCATCGTCTTCTACGAGCTCGAGCGCGCACGCCTGAAGCCCGGGCTCGAGGCGCCGACCTTCTTCGTCCGCCTGACGCGCGATCTCGTGCGCCTGATCGACGAGCGCACGGCGGCGGGATACGTGTTCCGCACCGACCTGCGCCTCCGCCCCGACGCTGGCGCCACTCAGATCGCGCTGTCCACCGATGCAGTCGCCCTCTACTACGAGAGCTTCGGCCAGAACTGGGAGCGCGCGGCCCTCATCAAGGCACGTGCCGTCGCGGGCGACATCGAAACGGGCGACGCCTTCCTCGCCGAGCTCGCGCCGTTCATCTGGCGCCGCAGCCTCGACTTCGCGGCCATCGCCGACATCCACGCCATGAAGCGGCAGATCCATGCCTTCCGCGGCTTCGGCGGCATCGGCGTCGCGGGCCAGAACATCAAGCTCGGCCCGGGCGGCATCCGCGAGATCGAGTTCTTCGTCCAGACGCAGCAGCTCATCGCCGGAGGCCGCGAGAGGAACCTGCGCGCGCGCCGCACGCTCGAGGCGCTGGCGAGCCTCGTTGCCTACGGATGGATCGAGAAGGGAATCGCCGACGCGCTGACCGCGTCTTATCTCTATCTCAGATGCATCGAGCACCGCCTGCAGATGGTGGCCGACGAGCAGACCCAGGAGCTGCCGCGCGAGGAAGCCGACCTCGAAAGGTTCGCGCGCTTTGCGGGCTACGCGAGCCTCGCCGAGTTCAGGGCGGCAATCCTCGACGTGCTCGAGCGCGTGCACGGCTACTATGCTCGCCTCTTCGAGAACGCGCCGGAGCTCTCCGCCGAGGGCCAGAACCTCGTCTTCGCCGGCGAGACGGATGATCCCGGCACCGTCACCGCGCTCACCCGCATGGGCTACGCCCGCCCGAGCGACGTGCTCGCCGCCATACGCGGCTGGCATCACGGGCGCTATCCGGCGATCCGCTCGCCGCGCGCCCGCGAGCTTCTGACCGAAGTGCAGCCCCTTCTCGCCAAGGCCTTCGCCGACACCGCCGACCCCGATCGCGCCGTCGCCACTTTCGACCGCTTCCTGGCCGAGCTGCCGGGCGGCGTGCAGCTCTTCTCGCTCCTGAAGGCCAATCCGGCGCTGATGCGCCTCCTCGCCGACATCATGGGCACCGCGCCGCGCCTGGCGCGCATCCTCTCGCGCCGCCGCAGGCTGCTCGACGCGGTGATCGATCCCCGCACGTTCGCGGCGCTGCCCTCGGCGGGCGACATCGGCGAGGCCGTGCGCACGGCGCTCGCCGGCTCGACCGACTCCCAGGACGTCCTCGACCGCGCCCGCGTCGTCGGCAGCGAGCAGGCATTCCTGATCGGCGTCAAGGTGCTGTCCGGCGCCATCGATGCGGGCGAGGCAGGCGAGGCCTACGCGTATCTCGCCGAGAGTTTGATCGGGGCGCTTGCCGGCGATGTGGAGCGCGAGCTTGTGCGCGCGCACGGCCGCATCTCCGGCGGCGGCGCCGTCGTCGTGGCCATGGGCAAGCTCGGCGGACGCGAGATGACCGCGTCGTCCGACATCGACCTCATCGTCGTCTACGATTTCAATGCGACCGCCGTTCAGTCCGACGGGCCGAAGCCTCTCGCGCCGAGCCAGTACTACGCCCGCTACACGCAGCGGCTGATCTCGCACCTCTCCGCGCCCACCGCCGAGGGCTCGCTCTACGAGGTCGACATGCGCCTGCGCCCGTCGGGGCAGAAGGGACCGGTTGCCGCCCAGCTCTCGACCTTCCGCGAGTATCAATCCAAGGAGGCCTGGACCTGGGAGCACATGGCGCTCACGCGCGCCCGCGTCATCGCCGGCCCGCCGGAGCTGCGCCGCAAGGTCGAGGCCGCCATCGACGACACCCTGCTGCGCCCGCGCGAAGCCGCCGCCATCGCCCGCGACGTCGTCGACATGCGCGCCCGCATCGCCGCCGGGAAGGGCACCGACAACATCTGGCACCTGAAGCAGGTCAGGGGCGGCCTCGTCGACCTCGAGTTCATCGCCCAGCACCTGCAACTCGTGAACGCCGCCGCCCGCCCCGATGTGCTCGACCAGAACACGGCGGCCGCTCTCGGCAAGCTCGCGGCGGCGGGGCTCCTTACCCCGGCCACGGCCGACCGCCTCATTCGGGCCACGCGCCTTGTGCACAACCTGACGCAGGTACTAAGACTTTGTCTTGAAGAGGCTTTTGACGCCGCCACAGCGCCGAGCGGGCTCAAGGCCCTGCTCGCCAGGGCGGGCGGTGCACCGGATTTCACGGCCCTCGAGCGGGATTTGCGCGAGACTCTGCGCGACGTCGAGGTGCACTTTGCCGAGCTGATTAAGTAGATTGCGACGGAATCCCATGGGCGCGTCCGTTTCCGGCTTTGGATTGAGCTGCGGAGCACGGGACCGTGACGTTGCCCAGCGGACGATTGCGCCATGAGGGCGCCAGGGTGAGGTCGGGGCCAAGCGGACCGATGGGGACGACGCCGGGAGGCAACGTGCGGGCAGGTCCGTGGCCGGATGCGCCGGAGGACCGCGTGCTGCTTGCGCGTGTCGCCCGGCAGGACCGCCACGCGTTCCGCATCCTCGTGGACCGCCACCTCGCCTCCATCGTCACGCTGGCACGGCGCATGCTGAAGGATGAGGCGGAGGCCGACGACATCGCCCAGGAGGCGCTGCTGCGACTTTGGAAAGCCGGCGATACGCTCGATGTCGGTCCGCAGGGGCTCCGCCCCTGGCTGCGCCGGGTGACGTCGAACCTCTGCCTCGACCGCATCCGCTCGTCGCGGCGCACGATTGTGACGGACGAGGTGCCGGAGGTGGCGGAGGCGCCGACCCAGGCCACGGGCCTGGAGGAGCAGGATCTCGCCCGGCGCGTCGCCGAGGCGATGAACGCACTACCCGAGCGGCAGCGCCGTGCGCTGACGCTCTTTCACCACGAAGGCCTGAGTCAGGCCGAGGTGGGCGAGGTGCTGGGCGTGTCGGACGAGGCGGTCGAGTCGCTGCTCGCGCGCGCCCGCCGCACGCTGCGCCAGAGCCTCGAGAAGGAATGGAAGAGCTTGCTGCAAAGCGACAGTTGAAGTTGGAAGCCCGGGAAGACGGCCATGACTGACAAGCGCACGACTGAAGGCACCGGCTTGGAGGCCTTCGAGCAGGTCCTCGACCGATATGGCAGCGACCGCACGCGGTGGCCCGCCCCGGTGCGGCGCGACTTCGCGGGGCTCGTGGCCAACGACCCGCAGGCCAAGGCGCGCTTGAGCGAGGCCGAGGCTCTGGACCGCCTGCTCGATCTCGCGCCCGAGCCCGCGATCGACACGCTGAGGCTCGCCGATCGCATCCTCGCTGCCGCTGCGGCCGAGGCCCCTCCCGTGCCCGCGCCTCAGGCGCGCGTCGCCTGGGCCCGTCTCAAGCCCGGCTCGGCCGCCGTGGCGGAATGGCCGGCTGCGGCCCTGCTCGCCGCCTCGCTCGTGCTCGGCGCCGTGTTCGGCGTCAGCGGTGTCTTCGATCACGCGGCTGGCCCGTTGGTCGTCGAGGCCGCCTCCGATTCTGCGGTCGACCCGGACGTGATCGCCTGGGAAGGTGACTTCGAGGGTGACTTCGGGGGAGACGTGCTTTGACCGAAGCCTCTCAGCCGGGGACGGTCCCGCCTGCGGCGGGATCACGGCGCTTGAAGTATGCGCTGATCGCCTCGCTGGCCCTCAATCTGCTGATCATCGGCGCCGTGGCCGGCACCATGTACGGCTACGGCAAGCATCGCCGCGGCCCCGGCGGCGGCGTGCGCGGCGAGGACTTCGGCCTCATGGGCCTCACCTTCCGCCTGCCTGACGAGCGCAAGAAGGAGATCAGGAAGCGTCTGCGCGCCGACCGGGAAGCGCTGCGCCCGCTCGTCGAGGAGGTGCGCACGGCGCGCCGGCAAGCGGCCGAGAAGCTTGCCGCCGAGACCTTCGACAAGGCCGCCCTCGAAGGCGCGCTGGATGCGGCCGGCGAGAAGGACCGCACGTTGCGCGCCGCCGCGATCGCGGCATTCCTCGCGCAGGCCGAGCAGCTGACGGCCGAGGAGCGCCGCATGCTGGCCGAGTGGTGGATGAAGCGCAACGAGCCCCCCAAGGCGCGCAAGCGCAAGAAGGACACCAAGGACGCCAAGGCCGACGCCAACTAGGGCCTTGCCGCCTTTAGGCGGAACGCAAATGAGTCCCTCATCCGCCCCGCCTCGCCGAAGGCGGGCCTCCGGCTCGACGGGGCACCTTCTCCCGTCCCGGGAGAAGGATGTGTGCGCCACTTTCCTCTCCCGGGACGGGAGAGGATGGCCGAAGGCCAGGCGAGGGACTTGCCAGACTGGTCGTTTCCCAGGGCCAATTGCGCAAACGTCTCGCGATCAGCCACTCCATGGCCGCCTGCTGTGGCGAAGCCGCGCTCCGCGCGGACGGCGGCCATGGAGCGAAAGGACGGGGTTGTTCGACCAAATTTCGCTATGCGTGCGCCGCCTCGCAGTGGATCGCGTCCGGCTGCGGGCGCGCCGTGACCGCCTCGGGCAGGCTCGTGAAGAAGTCGCACTGCGCGACGCAGCGCAGCACCGTCACCGCCCGCCACGTCGAATGCGGGTCGTCCATCTCGATCAGCGCCGCCCCGTTGAGCTCGATCAGCGCCCGCGCAAGGCAGATCGCCAGCGAAGCCTGGCCGACGCTCGGCGCTCCGGGCTGGCCGCGCAGGAACACCTCGATCTGCACCAAGTCGCCGGCAACCGTCGCCACCACGCCGAGCGTGCCGCGGGCATCCGCGCGCCGCACCGCCTCGTCGAACAGGTTGATCAGGATCTGCCGCATCGGCCGCCGGTCGACCAGCACCTCGATGTCCTCGGCCACGTCGCACGCGAGCGAGATGCCGTGGCTCGCCGACGGGCCGCAATGGAACGCCCACGCCTCCTCGACCATGAGCTTGAGGTCGACCCCGGTCGCGACGCACGCGTTGGGATCGTGGTCGAGCAGGCAGGTGATGGCCAGCGTATCCTCGGCTGACTTCAGGAGCTCGCGCCCGCAGTCGCCGATGTGGGAGACGTACTCCCGGTAGCGGGGGTGGCCGATAGGCCCCAGCAGCTCCGACTGCATGACATCCGAAAATCCGATCACGGCATTGAGCGGTGTGCGCAACTCGTGGCTGACGCGCGCCATCAGATCCCCCCAGGGGTGCGCTCGCGCGGCCGGCATGGAGCCGAGCCGGGCGGCGGCGCGGGCGAGCCCCGCGATCTGGCCGGCGGCGCTGCCGAGGACGATGCGCTCCCCTATGAAGGGCAGCGGGGAGGGCGAAGCCCCGCTGCCCCCTTGCGCCGGGGAGAGATCGGCCGAACGGGATTGGGACGGTGCGCGGGCAGCGGGGAGAGGCCCGGCAACCCTGAGCGCGAGACAGGCGACGGCGAGCCCGCTCGCCAGAATGACAAGGGACGCCACGGACACCTGGTGGAACAGGGAGAACACGAGACCCGCCGCGTGGAGCAGCACCGCTCCTTCGAGCAGCCGCTGCGCATGAGGCGCCTTCCAGCCGGTTTCCGGGGAGCCGCGATGGCTCGTCGGCAGCCCTTCGTCGAGGGCAGACTCGTCCCGTGGACAGGCCGACAAGGTCGAAGCCATCCTGATCTCCAGCTTTCGGATTTTCTGTGGTGCGCGTGACGAGGAATCGGCCGGTACGCCGGCGAATCACACCTTCTAGTTCGCCGATTCGAGTCGCGCGTGTCGAGGGAGATTAAATGAGCCCGATCAGAGTTTTCGAGGGTGTTACCGATCGAGCATGCGGGTCACGATCTCGAACACGTCGCGGCTCAAATTCGGGGTCTTGGCGACGCTCTGCAACACGCGCCTGGCGGCCGTCCGCCGCTCCGGCTCGAGCGCGTGCCAGATGCGGAAGGTGCCCAGAATTCGCGCCGCTATCGAGGGGTTGAAGCGGTCGATGGCGAGCACCTGCTTGGCCACCAGCTCGTAGCCGGCCCCGTCGGTGCGGTGGAACTGCACCGGGTTCTGCATGGCGAAGACGCCGATCAGCGCCCGCACTTTGTTCGGGGCCGTGAGGCTGAAAAGCGGGTGGCGCATGAGCGCCCGCACCTGCCCGAGCGCGGAGCGGAAGGGCGACATCGCCTGTGCGGCGAACCAGGTGTCGATGACGAGGTGATCGTCCTTCCAGCGCTCGAAGAAGTGCGAGAATGCCGCCTCGCGTGCCGCACCCGAGGTGAACGCAAAGAGGACGAGGCCATGCGCCTCGTCCGTCATGTTGCTGGCTTTGAAGAAATGATCGGCAAGGCGCGCGTCGTCCGCGTCGGTGCCGCGCGCGGTGAGCAGCGTCAGCGCCGCGTTGCGCAGCGCGCGCCGTCCCGCGCTCCCTGCATCCGGCGAGAATGCCCCCGTGGGTTTCATCTCGACGTACACGTCCTCGAGCATCGGGCCGAGCGCCGTTCCGGCAAGTTTCGAGAGCTGGCGATGCGCGCGATGGATCACGCCCGGATCGACGTTGCGCCCGATCACGCGTGCGATGTCCGCCTGGCTCGGCAGCTTGAGGAGCTCGGCGCGGTACTGAGGCTCGAAATCGCCGCGCCCCGCGGCCGCGCCGAGCGCGTGCAGAAAGCCCGTCGCGTGCGATGCCGCCCGCTCGCCCTTCCTGAGGCTCTTCACCATGTCGACGAGCGTGCGCGTCGCGTAGGTGTTCGCCGCCTGCCAGCGATTGAAGAGGTCCTGATCGTGCGCCATCAGGAACTCGAGATCGCGGTCGGCGAGGTTGATCGTGAGGTTCACGGGCGCCGAGAACCCACGCAGGAGCGACGGCACCGGATGCGAGGGCACGTCCGAGAAGCGGAACGTCTGCGTGCGCTTGGTGACGTGCAGCACGCCGTCGTCCAGCGCCTCGCCGTTGTCGCGCTTGAGCTCGATCTCCTGGCCGTTGCCGCCGATCAGGCTCATGCGCACCGGGATGTGCAGCGGCTTCTTCTTCGTCTCCCCGGGCGTCGGCGGCAGCACCTGCTCGATTTTGAGCTCCGCCTGCTTCTTGCCCTTGTCGTAGGAGAGCGCACACACGAGCTCCGGCGTGCCCGCTTGCGAGTACCAGAGCTTGAAATGCGAGAGGTCGCGCTTCGAGGCATCCTCGAAGCAGCCGAGGAAGTCCTCGATGGTCGCCGCCTGCCCGTCATGGCGCGCGAAGTAGAGGTTCATGCCGCGCCGGAAGTCCGCTTCGCCGAGGATGGTCGCGATCATGCGCACCAGCTCGGCGCCCTTCTCGTATACGGTCGCCGTATAGAAGTTGTTGATCTCGATGTAGCTCTCGGGACGAACGGGGTGCGCGAGCGGCCCTGAGTCCTCGGTGAACTGCGTTGCGCGCAGGAGCCGCACGTCGGAGATGCGCTGCACGGTGCGGCTGCGCTCGTCGGCCGAGAACTCCTGGTCTCGATAGACCGTGAGCCCTTCCTTGAGGCAGAGCTGGAACCAGTCGCGGCAGGTGATGCGGTTGCCGGTCCAGTTGTGGAAGTACTCGTGTGCGACCACGCTCTCGATGGATTCGAAGTTGCCGTCGGTCGCCGTGTCGGGCGAAGCCAGGATCAGCCGGTCGTTGAAGATGTTGAGGCCCTTGTTCTCCATCGCTCCCATGTTGAAGTCGGAGACGGCGACGATGTTGAACACGTCGAGATCGTACTCGCGCCCGAAGCGCGTCTCGTCCCACCGCATGGACCGCTTAAGCGAGTCCATCGCCCATTGGGCGCGCGCCTCCTTGCCGTGCTCGACGTAGATCTTGAGGTCGACCTTGCGGCCCGACGCTGTCTTGAACGTCGAGGCGATGGGAGAAAGGTCGCCGCCCACCAGCGCGAACAGGTAGCAGGGCTTGGGATGAGGATCATGCCACACGGCGAAATGCCGGCCGCTGCCGACGCGCCCCCGGTCCACCGGGTTGCCGTTCGAGAGCAGCACCGGCACCTGGCCGGCGTCGGCCTCGATGCGGCAGGTGTAGGTTGAAAGCACGTCCGGCCGATCCGGGAAGAATGTGATGCGCCGGAAGCCCTCCGCCTCGCACTGCGTGCAGTAGACCCCGCGCGACACGTAGAGCCCCTGCAGCGCCTTGTTGGCCTCGGGGTTGATGAGGGTGGTGATCTCGAGCGTGAAGGCGCGCGCCGGCACCTTGGGGATGGTGAGCGAGGTCTCGTCGAGCTTGTAGTCGCCGGGTCTGAGCGCCTTGCCGTCGAGCTCCACGCGCACGAGCTCGAGCTGCTCGCCGTCGAGCACCAGCGCCTTCGCCGCGGCGCCTGCCGCCGGATTGCGCCGCACCTTGAGGCGCGCTGACACCTCGGTCCGCGTCGCGTCGAGCGACACGTCGAGGTCGACGTGATCGATGAGATAGGCCGGCGGGCGATAGTCCCTGAGGCGGTGCGGACGTGGCTCGTCTGTCTTCATGGCGTCTCCGGGCGCTAGACCATGATCGCTTCGGACCTTAGTCGCTCCGATCGCCGCGCCCCCTGCCGGGCGCGGCGTGAACCGGCAGCGCAGGATAAGTCCGAAGCGTGGATCATCGGTCTCATCAAAAGCCTAGAGCGCGATCGCGATTCAATCAAAACGGATCGCGCTCTAGAGAGCGCGGAGCTTACGGCCTCACGCAGGGATGCCAAGCGATGAAATCCTGGTGCGGCGTGGTCGCGCTCAGCGGTTGAGCGCCACCACGAGGCTGCGCGGATCGCCGCCGTTGGCACCGATGTAGTTCTGGAACGCCGTATCGAGGAACGTCGTCATCTCGAAGCCGAGCACCTCGGCCTCGCGCACCTTGAAGGCGGAGCCGCGCCGCACGATGAGCCAGCGCACGTCGTAGACGTCGCCGCTGACCAGCGTGACGCGGCTGTCGATATAGATGCCCTTGGCGGTCTCCTGGGTCTGGCCCGTCATGACGGCGCGCGCCACCGGAAACTTCGGGCCTTCCCGCGACGCATAGTTGGCGATGAAGTTGATCATGCCGGCGTAGTAGGCGGGCCGGTCGGACTTGGCGAGGCTCTGCGCGTAGGAGCCGAGCGCCGTGATGGCGATGGCGGGCACGTCGGCGTGGCTGCGCAGCACCGTCGCGTAGTCGTTCTCGCCCCCCTCGCGCTGCGCGGCGATGAGCTGGTTCGCGACGCGCTGCATGTAGGCCGCGGCCGACTCGGCGAGCGCCGACCCGGACGTCGTGGCAAGGACAAGGAGAGAAAGAGCTGCTGCTTTGAGCGCCAAGGCCGGTCCCCCCGGGTGCGCACGCCGGCTCGTCGTCGTCATCAACCTCTGCTCCCGCTGTTGCGAACGCATGTGCCGATCAGGGTGGGCCCGCGCCGCGAGAGGCGCGCCGGCCATGCCCGGATTGAGCACGCGCTCAGCGTGTGAGTCAAAAGCCTTCGCTCCGGGCCTCGAACGGACCCGGGCTAGGCTGCCGCAAGGCGCGGTTGCGGTTCCGCAAGCCGGAAATATCCATGCAGCGGGGTGAAGCTAGCCGCCTCCCGGGACGGAATTTCGGCAACGGCGAAAAGCCGCGCCATGGCTCCCACGGCCTCCTCGGGGATCTGCGACGAGCTGGTCAGGACCACGGCCCGGGAGGGGCGCCGATGTACGAGCACGAGCTCGTGGCGCACCCCCGACAGCGACGTGCGCACCCGATGCGCGAGGCCCGCGTAGTCCGCGAGCGGCTCCTGCCAAACCCGCTGCCCGAATGGTCCGACGGCCTCCGACCGCACTTGGCCGTCCGCGATGGTGATGCGCCGCCGCTCGAGCCCCCGGTAGATGAGGTGCGACAGCGGCCAGCCGAAAATCCAAACCAGAACAAGGAGCCCAAACCCCAGCTGAACGCCGAGCAGAGGCCGCGCCGCAAGCACCGCCCGGGCGGCGGGGTCGGTCGCGAGGTGCACCACGACCAGCCAGAACGGCACCATCAGCGCGATGAGGGCAGGCAGCAGCACAGCCAACAGGACGAAGCGTCCGCCCCCTTGGGCCGCCTGGTGGAAAACGAGCGGAGCCGGGGGCTCGGCGGAAGGTTCCGACGTGCCGGAAGGGTTGATAGAAGGGTTGAAAGACGTGGAATGGTGCGATGGAAAGGTCTCGATCAGCGTGCCGTGCATGGAAATCCCGCCCCCCGGGGAACATGAGCCCAAAGCCAAAACGCGAACCCAAGATCGGAAGAGCA
>JBFXEP010000057.1:0-11589 GCA_050179995.1 Hyphomicrobium sp. | reverse complement strand
TTCGTGCCGTGCACAAAAGCGTTCCGCATCTCTTTCGCCTTTTTGATAGGCGCCCAGACCCCACCGACTAGGCTCTGCAAGGTCCGATGCTCCCGCTCAAAAATCGGCCACATCTCGACAAGAGCATCGAACCCGTTGCGAGCTAGGAGTTTATCAGCTTGCTTAATCGTAAAGCCGCGTGCAACGATCGCGCGCCGCAGGCTCCGTTTAATCAATTTCTCAAGAGTAAATATAGAGGTGACCAGCGCTTCTGCGTCATGCCCATTCTTCTGAAGTGCCTTTATACGGCCGATAACCTGGGCAAAGTCCAGTCTAACAGGATACATAGGATTCCTCCATTTTATCACTGTTAGCTTACACTTGCGGCCTTCTGTTAGTCTGCTCGCCGGGCAAATTATCCGCAGTCAGTTGCCATACGTAGGAGCGACGCAGTCTCTCCTCTGCCAAACACTGTTCGCACACTCCATAGTGCGTACTCTCAAGATTTGGCTTTCCTCCAACTATCCATGCGGTCAGCAACACGCCCACGTCATCACCCCGCCTTCCCGTCCCGCTATCGCCGCGCCATGCCGTCTCCCGCACCCTCTTCCGCGCGCCCGTGGCGCAGCCTCGCCGCGCTCGCACTGACCCTCGTCGCGCCCATTTTGGGGGCCGCGCATGCGGAGCCGGTCCCGCCCGCTCCCGTAAAAATCACGAAAGCGCAGGCCACCGCCCTCGCCGCCTACGACAAGGCGCTCGCCGCATTCAAATCCATCCTGGCCCAGCGCCGCGCCGAGATCGACGCCCAGTCTGCACCGGCAACGGCGTCGAAATCCGCGGAGGCTCCACACCACGCGAAAACAAAACCCACCGCCAAAAAGCGCGCGAAAAAGCTCCCGCCGCGTCCGGGACAGGCCGTCTACCTCGCGCGCATGAAGGTGATGAGCTCCTACAGGGACCTGACCGAGGTCATGCCGGAGCGCATCGGCCCGCCGAACACGTACGGCGTCCCGCCGGACCACTTCGACGTCGCCATCGAGCCGCTGATCGAAGAGTACGCCGACGTCTTCAAGGCCCTGCAGGCGCCGCCCGCGTTCGCGCAGGCCTCCGACACGCCGTTCCGCGACGTGGTCGACCTCGGCCGCATCATCGCCCGCGCCAAGGGCGCCGACGCCGCCACCGCCGAGACCGCGGGCCGCATCGCGCTCGGCATCTTCTTCGCCGAGACCAACGGCCGCCAGAACATCGGCAACGCGCGCTCCGAGAAATACAAGGGCAGCCTGCAGACCGGCACGTCCGAGGACCGGCGCGGGGCGAGGAAGTGGGCCGCCCTCAAGGCCAAGGTCGCGGCCCTCGATCCGGCGCTCATCGTGCGCGACGACGCGGAGGAAAAGCGCGCGGCCGATATCGACCCGCGCTTCAATCACTGGACCGCCGTGCGCAACGGCCTCATGAACGCGCACGCCGACCTCTTCGCGGACATCCCCGGGATCGCGCGCATGCTTCCCGACGAGATCGACCAGATGAAGCTGTTCCAGCTCATCCAGATCGTGCCGACGCCGACGCGGGCAGCCCTCGCGTCCGGCGACGTCGCGACCTACGAGGTCAAGAGCCGGCAGGTCATGGGCTTCCTGCGCAACAACAGCATCTTCACCTTCGGCAAGACGAACCGCGCCAAGACCAAGGCCACCTATCGCGAGATCCTGGACGCGATGTGGCTCTTCGATGCCAAGTTCGCGAAGGCCAAGGCGAAGTTCGCGGCCATCGCGCACGGCTCGGTGGAGTGAACCGGCGCATTCTTATCCCCGCCCTCTCCGCTCGCGCCTACCCTCACCGCATCCCGCTCATTCGGGGCCTGGCGCGAGCTGGGCGTCAGCGCGAGCGGGAGCAGCGCCTTCCCTCTCTGCTAGTTCCATCAGCTAGTTCTGGAAGCGTGCGCAGTGGTCTCGCTCGCCCGAGGAGATCAACTCGTCGGCGGTTGGATGGTCGCTTCCGAGGCTGCGTTACCGGTGGAGGCGCTCGCGTGGAGCGGCGAAAGCCGCATCCCGTCCTAGGTCCGGCTTCCGCCGCTCCACCCCCGAACAGGGGACGACACGCGCTCTTTGATCCCACATGATCCCAACGCCCGCGAGCTCACGCCTCGCGGCGATCAAGTCATGCCGAAGGCGTGCGCAAAGAGACCAGCCGAAGGCGTGCGCAAAGAGACCAGCCGGAGGCATGCGCGAATAGACCAGCCGAAGGCGCGCACCGAGAGTCCGGCGACGGCGCGCGCGAAAGCCCACCGTAACCATTAATCAGCATCACGATTTTCCGACGGCGGTGCGTCGTTGATGACGGCTCGCGTCCATGCTCATTTCAGCGGCGACAGGGCCGCCGCCCAGGAGAGGGAAACCGCATGGTCAACGTCGTCATGATGCTGCTCGGCGTGCTGTTGCCGCTGCTGCACCTCGCCGTCACCAAGGGCCCGTGGACGCGCCGCAATGTCCTGCGCCTGCTGCTCGTCTACGCCTTCGTTTTTGACGTCGGCGCCGTGGGCTTCGTCTTCGGCTTCATCCCGCACGTCTTTTACGCCGACGAGGCCGCCAAGCTGATCGGCTGGCCGGCCGGCAGTCCGTTCCAGTTCGAGGTCGGCCTGCACGACGGCGCGTGGGGGCTCCTCGGCTTTCTGTGCGTCTTCATTGGCGGCGGCTTCTGGCTGGCGACCGCCCTCGGCTGGTCGTTCTTCCTGCTCGGCGCCGCCTACGGGCACCTTCAACAGCTGATCGCCGGCGACACGGCGCCCTATAACCTGTTGCCCTTGTTCACCGACGCCCTGATCCCGCTGTGGCTGCTCGGGCTGCTCTATGCCTACCATCGCGCGGGCGGCCTCGAAGGTGCGCTGCGCCCCGAGCGCTGAGCAGAAAACAGCGCCGTCCCCTTCATGCCTCCGGCTCGGCGCCCTCAGCGCCCCGCACGCTCCCGAGGTCCACCACGTTGCTCTCCGGCCCGTTGACCGAGGAAAAGTGCGTCACCTTGTTGGCGTCGCACACATAGAGCCACTTCCAGTCGAACAGCTCCCCGTCGCGCAGATAGCCCAGCACCGCACCCTTCCTGGTGCGCCAGAACAGGAACGGAGGAAGCGCGGTGCCGTCCTTGATCCAGTTCGGCTCGACGTACTCGGAGACGGGCTTCCAGTGGATCATGGGCATATCCTGGATCGGCAAAGAGCAGCGGCGCATGCCCGGCCCACGGCGGGGGCGCGCATGTGTGATGTG
Source organism: Hyphomicrobium sp. (assembly GCA_050179995.1). Taxonomy (GTDB): domain Bacteria; phylum Pseudomonadota; class Alphaproteobacteria; order Rhizobiales; family Hyphomicrobiaceae; genus Hyphomicrobium_C. The sequence goes on along the minus strand of JBFXEP010000057.1, from coordinate 8,356 downwards.
CATGCCGGCTGGCGTACGACGAAGCCTAACGCTTCTTGCCGCCGAAGCTGACGCCTGAGCCGAACGTCGACGTCTGTGCTACGGGCTTGGCCTTGTCCTGCTTCGGCTTGCGCTTTTCCTTGTTGCTCTTTTGCTGACCTTTGGCCAAAGCGCGGTTCCTTCTGGGTGGAGGGGCGGCATAAGCGCAGCCGATGCGGCATGACGAGCCGCCGACTCACCCTAGCACGCGCCGCCTCCGCCAGACCCCACATTCGCAAGCCCCCCGCCCGGCGCGGCGCTACCGCCCTCCCGGCTACGCTACGCGTCGCGGCATTTCCCCCGTCCGGACAAAGGCGTATACGCCCTATGCGACGTATCCGCGAAGGCCCGCCGCCATCCGGGGCGCACCCTCCCGCACGGACAATTACGGTACGCCGGCCGCCGCCTGCGGAGCTATGGAATAAATTTTGGTTGCATCACACACCCATTCGCTTGCTAGCATGGGAGTCGCCAAGCTCCCCGGGGGGAGCCGCACGCGTCCTCGGCCGAGGGGGCCGGGGTGCTCATTTGGGGAGATATTGCATGAAGCTCGTAGCCAAGACGCTTTCCGCCCTCGCCGCCGCCGGCCTCGTCATGGGCGCCATCGCCGCCGCGCCGGCCATCGCCGAGGAGAAGAAAGAGAAGACCATCTTCGACTACATCGAGGCCGACCTGAAGGCCATCGACAAGGAGATCACGAAGATCTTCACGCCGGCGAAGTAAGCCGCCCGCACGCAAGGCACGTCATCCGCCCGCTGGCCCCGCTTCGGACGATGATCGCTTGGGACCCTACCAGTCCCAAGCGTGAATCATCGGTCCCAGAAAAGGGACCGGCGGGTTTATCATTTCCGCCTCACCGGTTGAGAAGCCACAGCACGAGCGACAGCACCGCGCTGATCAGAAGCGAGGTCGTGATCGGGATATGGATGCGGCCGCCCTCGCGCTCGATGAGGATGTCGCCCGGCAGCCTGCCGAGCCCCAGACGCTCGCCGAGCATCCAGAGGACGCCCACAGCGACCAGCACGATTCCGGCAATGACCAGCATCTTGCCCAAAGGACTTGTCCTCGCACGCGCACGCTCGAAGAGAATGTCGGGACGCGCGCGGCTTCCATCAACCGCGCGGGGGAACCGGCTCTAGCCCTGTCGCGACGCTTGCCATGGCCCGGATGAAGAGGGCACCCAGCGCCACAACCACGACCACCGCGCCGGCGATGAACCACGGCAGCGGGATCTCGGCGCCGAGCAATTTCTCGATAATGCGCACCACGACGACGAGCCCCACTGCGTTGAACATGGCGAGAAACGACAGCAGCCTCAGCCGCCACCTCACCTCGCCCTCGCGCTCGGGCGGCACGACATAGCCGCGCGCCTTGGTGCCGTTGGGGTAGTAGATCGTCTCGCCGCCTTCGCCCTTGCCCAGGAGCTGATTGATGAACAGAGCATCGTAGATGGCCATCATGGCACAGGCCTCCAGCCTCGCGACAGGGATCGTCGCCGGAGGATGAGGCTAGCGGAAACTCCGCGCACGGTCTGTTCCGGCCGGATCAGGACGCGACGATTGCTGGTCTTACTCGCAGGGCACCGTGACAGTCGTGCCGGCGGTGGCGGAGAACTTCTTGCAGGTGGGTGCACTCCCCGCCGCTGCCCCCCCAGGCTGAGGCCGCGGCTTATCGAGCGCGGCGGTCGCCGAGCCCGACGAGGCGTTATCGACAGTCGCCCGCTCTTCGTCGGCGGTCGTCGTCTTCGCCGTCTCGACCTCGCCTCCGGTCGCGGTGTCCGCGTCCTTCGCAGCCGCGTCCTTCGCGGCCGTATCCTTCGTGGTCGTATCCCCGTCCTCGGCAGCCGCCGCATCCTTGATCGCAGGCTCCTCCTGCGGCGCCGGCGGACGCTTGACGACACGCTTCTTGTCGGGACGCGCAGCGCGCTCGACCGGAGGACGCTTCTTCGCCGCCCGCTTAGCCTTCGGGGGCGCCTTGGCGCCGCTCGTCACCACCTCCGGCGTGTACTCGCAAGAGATGCAGGCCTCCGCGGCCGGAGCGGCGAGGAAAAGCGCCACAGCGATGAAAGCCGCAGCGACGAGAATGGTCCGAGTCACGTGCGCCTCCCGCGATCGAGCGCCGGGTTGGGGAAAATTTGCCGTGAACGAGAATCGAAGCGACGAATAGGGCCGCCGGCGCAACCCACCAGTGGTCCACGCGGCAGGCCTCAATTCGCCTGGATTCTTGTTATTGTCGCACCGGCGCGCCCGCGACGCAACGGCCACGGACGGCTCCGCCGTCATCAGAGTTACGAGCGCCCCGGCGCCGCACCGCCAGCGCCAACGCCGGCCAAAGGCGGCTACTTCGCGGGTTTCGCCTTGTCCTTCTTGGGCTTACGCTTTTCCTTGTGGCTCTTCTGCACACCCTTGGGCATGGCACGTATCCTTTCGTGAAGACGCCGGCCGGCGCCATCCGCGGGACCGGCTCCAGAAGCCTGCTATTTCGCGAGCGCGGCTGCGATCTCCTGCGCCGTCGCGTCGGCCTCGTTGAACTGGCTCTCGGCGCACTGGCCTTCGAGCTTGCTGATCAGCTCGTCGACCTTGATCGCATCGGCCTCGGCGAGCTTCTTCGCCACCGCCTTCTCGGCGAGATCGAAGGAGAGCTTGTTGCAGGCCTCCTGGTCGGCCGGCGGAGCGGCGAGCGCAGGCGCGAAGGCAAGGAGGATGAGAGCTGCGGCAGTGGCAAACGTCAAGCGCATGGGGGGAGGATCCTCTATTGGGCTCTACTCGGAACGTCGGGGTGGAAGCCTCGCCGCAGAACGCGGCGAGGGTCAAGTAGTGAGCACTCAGTAGCGCCGGTCACGGTCACGGCCATCGCGGTCGCCGCGCCAGCCGGGGCCGCCCTCGATCGCGAGCACGCAGACCTGCGCACCACGCTTGAGGCGGATGGACGGCAGATACTCAAGGTCGATGCGCTCGATCACACGGCGGCTGCCGTCGAATTCGATCGCCCGCGTCTCCGCACCGGCAGGAATGGCGGACCTGACGTCGAACACCTGCGCCGTGCCGTTGCCGAACACCACGCGCAGGCGATTGAGCCGCAAAGGCGAATCCGCCACCGTGAGCTTGATGGCCCGGAACGCACCCTCGCGCCGTCCGACCCTGATGGTGTCCTTGCTCTCGAGGAATCCGACGCGCTGGCAGCCGAGCGGCTGCCACTGCGCCTCGCGCCGCTTCTCGCCGTAGAAGTCGATCCTCACCGGCCCGGGCGATCGGTACAGGATCTCGATGCGCTGAATGAACTGGCCACGCCCCGGCAGGTCGATCGGCCGCGACCGGGTTCCGGCCTTGATGAACTCCTTCACCGGCAGATCGTCGACCTCGCCCCCGCCGTAGATGACCTTGAGGCTCTCGATCCGCACATCGCTGCCGCCGACCGTGAAGCCGATCGACTGAAAGCGCCCTTCGCGCCTGCCGACCTCGATGACGTCGCGCTCGAGCTTGGTTCCGATTTCGGCCGAGCCCAGAAGCTCCCAATCGGTGCGATTGTCGGGTCGCCATTCGTCGGCCTTGCGTTGAGCCTCGGCGGCGTGTGGCAAGAGAACAGCGACCGCAGCTGCGATCGCGAGAAAAGCGCGCATTGTCATAAGAAAGAAACTCCTGGGGCTCCCGGCGCGTGCGTGACAGCTTTGTTTGGCGTCCGCACTTATCTGATATTCCCACGTCTTTTAGCCTAAACGATGACAAGCAGCGCGGTGACCGAGGGACTCCTACCTGCGTGCGGGCGAGCGTCGCATGCAACCGCACCTGGCCGCAGCTTTCACGGCCGACGCTCTGTGCTATCGAGCGGCCGCAGCACAACGCAAGAGAGCCCCCATGTCGTCGAAGATCGACCCCGTGGCGGCCGACCGCTCTCCACCGCGCCTGCTCGCGTCCCTGATCTTCGGCTCCCGCTGGCTGCAAGTGCCCCTCTACCTGGGCCTGATCGTCGCCCAGTGCGTCTACGTGTTCCTGTTCATGAAGGAGCTGATCCACCTCCTGACCCACGCCACCGACTTCGGCGAGCAGCAGATCATGCTGATCGTGCTCGGCCAGGCCCACGTCGGCGCCAAGGCGGCAAAGGCGGCGGCCGCAGCCCACTGACGTGCCCCGCAAATCCGCATGCGTGCTGTCATCCGATGGTGTTAGCATCCGGGCGGGGATAGGGGAGTTGCCGCACCATGAACCAAGCCATCTCGCAGATCATCCAGTTCCTGCAGCAGGGCATTGCTGCCATCTTCAAGTTCTTCCAGCTCATCTGGACATGGTCGTTCGGCCAGATCGTCGCCATCTTCCAATCCGATTGGCAGAGCTTGCCGATCTGGAAGATCGTTGTCCTCGCCGTCGTCGTCCTGGCCATCATCTATGTGCTCTACAAGGCCGCCCGTGAGCTCTGGGATGCTGCCGAGAAGATCTTGAAAGCCTTCATCGGCCTGTTGGGCGTTCTGGTCTCCATCCTGCCCTACATCCTGATTGCCGGACTGATCGCCGCCGGCGGCGGATGGGTGATCCACAACGTGAACTTCTGAGCCCGCGGGGCCGCGCCCTCCGTCTGCATCCCGGCGCGCGGGCATTGTCCCGGCTTGGCCACTTTTTTGTCTGCAAGCCGCCTAACCGGACCTATAGTGAAAACGTACCATGCTGGGGCGCAGGGTCGACGCGCCGCCGGCGGCGGACGCGTGCCGGGGGGACACATGGACAGCCTCTTGCCCGACAGCCAGGTGCTCGACATCGTCGAGCACATTTACGCGGCGGGGTGCGACCCCGCCGAGTGGCGCTCGCTCGCGCGACGCATGCATGACGCCCTGCCCGGCATCTGCTTCGGCATCCACGTTCACCTCGAAGGCACCTCGCTCGCCGAGAACTGCGCCGTCGCCGGCTTTGCCGAAGAGCACCTCGCGAGCTACTTCGAGCACTATCAGTTCATCAATCCGTACATCCCGCTGTTCGCCAAAATGCCGATCGGCAAGGTGCACACCATCGGCGAAACGGTCGACCGCGCCTGGATCAAGCTCCAGCCGTTCTACAACGAATGGCTGAAGCCGGCGGGAAACCTGACGCATGCGGCGGGCGTCGTCGTGCTGCGCGACGATCAGCGCATGCTGCGCATCACCCTCGATATCCCGGAGCGTCTCGGCGCCGCGGAGATACCGGCCGCGAGGCTCCTGGAGCGGCTCACCCCGCATCTCGCCCGCGCCTTCATGCTGAACGAGACCTTCGCCGCCGCGACGGCGGACCGCACCGCGCTCGCGGCACTCGTCGAAACCATGGACGCCTCCGCCGTCATCGTCGATGGAACGGGAAAAATCGTTTTCCTCAACGCCAAGGCAGAAGCGACGTTGCGGTCCGGCCGCCTTGCGCGCGCGAGCGCGGACCATCGCCTTGCGTTTTCGGACACCGCCCACGACACAGAGTACCGGCGCCTTCTGGCAAGCGTCTCGGATCCGGCCAGCTCCGATGGGCGCACGTCGTTCCGCGCGGGAGCCGTGGATGAACCGGCCACCCACGTCATCGTGCTGCCTTTGCGCGCGCCGTCGGCCATCGGCATGGCTCCGGTCGCCGGTTGGGCCCTCGTGGTCCTACGCGACTCTGCCACGAGCAACGCCCCTCCCGAGCACATGCTGCGCACCCTCTACCGCATGACGCCGGCCGAGGCGCGCATCGCCATCGACCTCGCACGCGGCCACACGGCCGACGAGATCGCCGCGCGCAACGGCGTCTCGAAGCTGACCGTCCGCAACCAGATCGCCGCCGCCATGGCCAAGGTCGAGGTCAGCCGCCAGGCCCAGCTCGTGTCAGCCGTCTCCAGCGTAATCCCGCGTCTCGGATGCAACACGGCCGCGGAAGATTAAAAAGAACCTCGTCATTTGGTGCAAATGCACCATTTACACGACACCGTTCACTGTTAACATCAGCGGGCTGACGGGTCAGGAGGCTGGCACCGAAGGATCGAGTTCTTCACGTTCGCCGGAGCCTAGTCAGGGCGGGCGGATCCACCTCGCAACAATTCGCGGGCTGGGGTCGTTGTGTGCGTCGGGCGAGCGTCCAATATTCTTCGGGGGATCTCAGGCTGCCCAGCCTCCACTTTCGCTACATGACGCGCCGCGCGCGGTCGTGCACAACCCGCATTCCTATCGCTGGCTGCGCGACTGCGGTGTGCCCCGTGCCACGCTCGGCGTGGGAAACGCGTTGGCATCTGGACCGCGCCACACCCTCGCCGCTCGAGCTATGCTAGAGAGTCGCTTCGTTTGTATCGCGTCCTCGTGCATTGCCAGTTGTGAAGGGGGATTTTCCAATGAAGCGCCTGCTCGCCATCACCTCTCTCGCCGCCGCCCTTGTCGCACCCGGCGGGCTCAGGGCCGAGGTCAACGACGCCGTTCGCAATGCGTGCCGCGAAGACTACCACAAGCACTGCGAGAACCTCGTGGTCGGCAGCGAGGAGCTGCGCGCCTGCATGCGCTCGAAGGCAACCGAGCTCTCCAAGGACTGCCTGAAGGCCCTCGTCACCAACAACGAGGTCACGCAACAGGACATCGAGAACTACCTGAAGGAAATGGAAGCCAAGGCGAAGGGCCCGTAGCGGCCCGCCGCGGCCGGGCGCGCGACAACGACCCGACAACAATGAGAAAGTGAGTTCGCCCATGCGTCATCGGCCGCGCCGCGCTCTGCGCACGTCCATCATCCTGGCATTGACCATCGCCATCGCCGCGGCCGGCACGCTTGGCCTTGCGTCCGCGCCCGCCGTCGCCGGGGGCGCCGAGCAGACGACCGCCTCGGGGCTCCGCATCATCGATACCGTGGTCGGGACGGGTGCCGCCCCGGTGACGGGCCAGACCTGCGTCATGCACTACACCGGCTGGCTCTACGAGAATGGAGCCAAGGGCGCCAAGTTCGACAGCTCCGTCGATCGCGGCAAACCCTTCGAATTCTCGATCGGCACCGGGCAGGTGATCGGCGGCTGGGACGAGGGCGTGGCGACGATGAAGGTCGGCGGCAAGCGCACGCTCATCATCCCGCCTGAGCTCGGCTACGGCGAGCACGGTGCCGCCGGCGTCATCCCACCCAACGCCACGCTTATCTTCGATGTCGAGCTTCTCGCCGTAAAATAGCGCCGCCATTTGTGACGGCCGGTGGCTCGCGCGCACTCAGCGCACCGGGCACGCTCCGTGCGTGCCACGCATTTCCCATGCGTTGCCGCCACTTGCGCGATTATTGCTCAAAATAGAGGCGTGAGCGGTACTGGGCCGCCCGGCTCCGGTGTAAGCTCCGCTGCGGCGACTGCGACTCGTTCGCAAAACTGCCAGCAATCGCTGTGTAAGAAGAGTTGCAGACCAGCTTGTCCCGGACCGGTGAGCCCCCATGCAGCTGCTCTTCCTTCCCTTCACCCCGCGCTACATCCTGCTCACGCTTACCATCGTCGGCTCGGTGGTTCTCGCCGCGCTCGTCTGGCGCTATCCCGACAATCACGCCCTGGCCGTCGCTCTCGCGATCGTCATCGGGCTCGCACTCCTCGGCATACGCGACCTGATCCAGGTCAAGCACGCCATCCTGCGCAACTATCCCATTGCCGCGCACCTCCGCTTCATCCTCGAGGATATTCGCCCCGAGATGCGCCAATACTTCTTTGAGGACGACAAGGACGGCGCACCTTTCCCGCGCGACAAGCGGGCCATCGTCTATCAGCGCGCCAAGAAGGATCCCGACAAGCGGCCGTTCGGCACCCAGTACGACGTCTACGAGAGCCGCTACGAATGGCTCCACCACTCGATGGCGCCCAAGGCGCCGGCGGCCGAGCCGTTCCGCGTCACGATCGGCGGCGCCGAGTGCAGCCAGCCCTACTCGGCGTCGGTCTTCAACATTTCCGCCATGAGCTACGGATCGCTCTCGGCCAACGCGGTGCGCGCGCTCAACAAGGGCGCGCGCATGGGCGGCTTCGCCCATGATACCGGCGAGGGCGGCGTCACCCCCTACCATCGCCAGCACGGCGGCGATCTCATCTGGGAGATCGGCTCGGGCTACTTCTGCTGCCGCGACGCCGGCGGCGCTTTCTCGGGCGAGAGGTTCGCCGAGGTCGCCGCCGATCCCCAGGTCAAGATGATCGAGATCAAGCTCTCGCAGGGCGCCAAGCCGGGCCACGGCGGCGTGCTGCCGGCGAGCAAGGTGACGGCGGAGATCGCCCGCATCCGCGGCATCGAGATCGGCAAGGATTGCATCTCGCCCGCCCATCACCGGGCTTTCTCCACCCCGCTCGAGCTCGTCCACTTCATCGCGCGCTTGAGGCGGCTCTCCGGCGGCAAGCCGACCGGCTTCAAGTTGTGCAT
>JBFXEP010000056.1:0-11721 GCA_050179995.1 Hyphomicrobium sp. | reverse complement strand
TGGAGCAGCCCGAGGTGATCCAGCATTGGATCGCGCTCAGGCAGAAGCAATGCAAGTGGCCGGTCATCGAAGGTTGGGACCATGTTCCGGCCAAGGCGCTTTTAGCCGGCATCTCGCCGCTCTCGACCGCGGTGATGCTGGACGATCCGATGTTCGCGCTGGCGCGCACCTATCGCTACGGCCGCGACAGCATTGCCGTGCCTGCGGCCGAGCCGCCCTCGTTCGAGGCGCGGCGGCGGCGCAAGGAGAAGCGCAAGCTCAAGATCGGGTATGTGTCGTCCGATCTCAGGGAGCACGCGGTCGGCTTCGGCATCGCCGAGGTCATGGAGCTGCACGACAAGGAGCGCTTCGCGATCCACGCCTACTACTGCGGCATCCCGCGGGTCGATCCGACGCGCGAGCGGATCCAGGCGGCCGTCGATAGTTGGGTCGACATCAGCAAGATGACGGACGACGAGGCCGCCAAGCACATTCTCGATGACGAGATCGACATTCTGATCGACCTAAACGGCTTCACGCGGGACGCGCGCACGGCCGTGTTCGCGCGCCGGCCGGCGCCGATCATCGTCAACTGGTTCGGCTTCCCCGCGACGATGGGGTCGCCCTACCACAACTACATCATTGCCGACCCCTACATCATCCCTGACGGCGACGAGATCTACTTCTCCGAGAAGGTGCTGCGGCTGCCGTGCTATCAGCCCAACGACCGCAAGCGCCCGGTCGCCGAGCACAAGCCGACCCGCGCCGAGCAGGGTCTGCCGGACGACGCCTTCGTGTTCTGCTGTCTCAACGGCAGCCAGAAGAACATGCCGGCGATCTTCCAGATCTGGATGCACATCCTGGCTCAGGTCCCGAACAGCGTGCTGTGGCTTCTGTCGTCCACGGCAGACACCAACGAGCGGTTGAGAGCGATGGCGGTGAACTGCGGCGTCGCGCCGGAGCGCCTCGTGTTCGCGGAAAAGGAGCCGAACCCGCAGCACCTCGCGCGCTACAGGCTCGCGGATGTGTTCCTCGATACCTATCCCTACGGCGCGCACACGACGGCTGCGGATGCGCTCTGGATGGGTGTTCCCGTTCTGACCATTCCGGGCCGCAGCTTCGCCTCGCGCGTGTGCGCGGACCTGGTGCAAGCTGCCGGCCAGCCCGACCTCGTATGTAGCTCGCCCGCCGACTATGCCGCGAAGGCCATCGCGTTCGCCAACGATCGCGGGAAATTGGCCGCGATCCGCGCCGCGCTCGACGCGGGCCGCTCCACCTCGCTTCTCTTCGACACGCCGCGCCTGGTGTTGAGCCTCGAGGATCTGTTCAGTGTCATGTGGAGTGAATTCGAGCATGGGCGGTTGCCGGTGCCCGACCTCACCAACCTCGACGCCTATGTGGAAATCGGGGTTGATCTCAACCTCAACAGGGACGCTGCGGCGGGCGCCGACTATAGGGAACGGTGGGAGGAGCGACTCAGGGTGTGGAATCGCTCCTATCGTCTGCATGCCGATGGCCGCTTCTGGAGCGGGGAGCCGGGCGAATCGAATATCGATAGGCAAAGACTGAAGCGGGTCATTTGAGGGCAGGCCATGCGTGATCGGCAGATGCGCGACCGGAAGACGGTGCTGGTGACCGGCGGGGCCGGGTTCCTCGGCTCGCACCTGTGCGACCGGCTGATCGGGGACGGGCACGACGTGCTGTGCCTCGACAACTTCTTCACGGGCTCGAAGCGCAACATCGAGCATCTGATAGGGCACCGCCGCTTCGAGCTGATCCGGCACGACGTGACGTTCCCGCTCTATGTCGAGGTGGACGAGATCTTCAATCTCGCGTGCCCGGCCTCGCCCGTGCACTATCAGCACGATCCCGTGCAGACGACGAAGACCAGCGTGCATGGCGCCATCAACATGCTGGGGCTCGCCAAGCGCCTTGGTGCGCGCATCTTCCAGTCGTCGACGTCGGAGGTGTACGGCGATCCCTTCATGCACCCGCAGACCGAGGACTACTGGGGCAACGTCAATCCGATCGGGCCGCGCTCGTGCTACGACGAGGGCAAGCGCTGCGCGGAAACGCTGTTCTTCGACTACCACCGCCAGCACGGCCTCGAGATCAAGGTGGCGCGGATCTTCAACACCTACGGGCCGCGCATGCACCCGAACGACGGGCGCGTGGTCTCGAACTTCATCGTGCAGGCCTTGAAGGGGCTGCCGATCACCATCTACGGCGACGGCAACCAGACGCGCGCCTTCTGCTTCGTGGACGACATGATCGAAGGTTTCGTGCGCCTGATGGACAGCCCGCGCGAGATCACCGGGCCGATCAACCTCGGCAACCCCGGCGAGTTCAGCATGAACGAGCTGGCGCTGCTGGTGATCGATCTCATCGGGTCGCGCTCGAAGATCGCCTACCTGCCGCTGCCGGCGGACGATCCCAAGCAGCGGCGCCCGGACATCACGCGCGCCAAGACGCTGCTCGCGTGGGAGCCGGAGACGATGCTGCGGGACGGGCTGCAGGCCACCATCGCCTACTTCGACGCGCTGCTCTCGAGCGACGACGACGTGGACGAGCGCGAGACGCGCAAGTCCGGATGGGCCGCCGCGGCGGCGCACTGATCTCTCCCCGCTAAACCGACAGGGCGCTTGCGTGCCGGCTGAGGCCGGGCCAGGATCGGCAGCAGGTCAAAAGTTGCCGAGCCGCGGTCAAGTCCGCCTGCGCTCCGCGCCCCAAAGTGCGCTTGGGAGGTAGCGTCATGTCAGACATTATCGAACTCACGCACGAGGATCTGCTCGACGGGCTGCTGGGACTCGCCCGGGCGGCCATCAGCCACTACGCGATCTCTCCCGACGCCACGGTGCGGCTCATCAACCTGTCGGAGAACGCCACTTACGCCGTGCGCGATGCGGCGCAGGGCAAGCAGTGGGCGCTGCGCGTGCATCGCGAGGGCTACCATTCGCGCATGGCGATCGCGAGCGAGCTCGCCTGGCAGCAGGCGCTCAAGGCGGACGGCGCGGCGGCGACGCCTTGGCCGGTGCCGGGGCGCGACGGCGAGCTGATCCAGGTCGTGTCCTACGCGCATCCCGCGCTTTCACGGGCGCGCAACGTGGTGCTGTTCGAGTGGGAGGGGGGAAGCGAGCCGGCCGCCAACGACGTGGCGGGGTTCGAGTTGCTCGGCGAGACGGCCGCGCGCATGCACGCCCACGTGCGGGGCTGGGAACGTCCCGAGTGGTTCGAGCGGCTGACGTGGGACTTCGACACAACGCTCGGCTCGCGGCCGCACTGGGGGCGGTGGCAGGACGGCATGGGCCTGACGCCTGACATCGAGCAGGTGTTCGCCAAGACCGTGTTCACTATCGAGCAGCGCCTCCGGCGCTTCGGCAAGAGCCCCAAGCGCTTCGGCCTCATCCATTGCGACATGCGCCTCGCCAACCTGCTCGTCGACGGGCAGAAGGTGAAGGTGATCGATTTCGACGACAGCGGCTTTTCCTGGTTTCTCTACGACTGCGCGACCACCGTCTCGTTCTTCGAGCACGAGGCGGCGGTGCCGGAGCTCGTCGCGGCATGGGTGCGCGGCTATCGGCGCGTCGGGGAGCTCTCGGCCGAGGAGGAGGCGGAGATCCCGACCTTCGTCATGCTGAGGCGCCTTCTGCTCGTGGCGTGGATCGGATCGCACTCGGAGACCGAGCTCGCACAGGCCATGGGTGAGCAGTACACGCGGGACACGGTGGCGCTTTGCGAGCGGTATCTGGCCCATGCGGCGGGCTCCTGAGACCGGCTGGCGCTCAAAAAGCTGCGATTAATCAAAACTGGGTCGGCCTTGACCGCCCTTTCGCTTCTGCTAGCCTTTTGCGCAGAAAGCGAGGCCAAGGCCCCATGGCGGCGAGCGTCGAACGCGTTTTTGCGGAAAAATCGCAAGGTGGAGCACGGCGGTCGCGGGATCCTTCGGTGCTGGCGTCGGCTGCCACGGGCATCGTGGCGTCCATCGAGCACGACAAGGGGGACGTCGACCGCATCTTCGGTCACGCGGGGCTGGCGCCGGAGATGGCCGGGTTGCCCACCCTCCAGCTCAGCCTCGCCTCCTATTGCCAACTGTTCGAGGTCAGCGCCCGCCTCACGCACAACGACAACTTCGGCCTCTGGTTCGGCCATCAGTTCAATCCGCGCGATCTCGGGCTGTGGGGCTATGCGGCCATCTCGGCGCCCACGCTCGGGGATGCGCTGTCGACGCTGGTCGGGCTCTTCCCGCTCCACCAGCAGTCGTCGTCGATGCGGCTCGGGCTCTCCGACGAGGGGCTCATCAAGCTCGACTATCGCGTCGAGGCGCCCGAGATCGTCGAGCGCCGGCAGGATGCCGAGCTTTCGCTCGGCATGTTCCTCAACCTGATCCGCGAGGCGCTGGGGCCGTCCTGGTCGCCGGAGGAGGTGCATTTCGAACACCCGCGGCCGGAGGGGCGGCGCGAGCATGAGCGCGCGTTCGGTGCGCCGGTGTTCTTCTCGCAGGCGACGAACGCGCTCCTGTTGCGTCCCGAGCAGCTTGCGAAGCCGATGCCGGGGCGGGACCCGCGGCTGCAGGCGGCGATGCGGCTTTGCCTCGAGCGGCTGTCGGATCGGGACGACCTCAGAATCAGCGTCGCCGACCAGGTGCGCGTGACGCTTAGGGCCAAGCTGCCGGACGGGCTGCCTTCGCTGGAGATGGTCGCCGCAGAGCTCAGGGTTCCGGCCAGCAGCATTCAGCGCGAGCTCGACAGCGAAGGGCTCAGCTATCGCGCGCTGATCGACACGACACGGCGGGAGCTGGCCTTGAGCTACATCCGCCAGAGGCAGCTCCCCTTCTCGGAGATCGCCTTCCTGCTCGGCTATTCGGAGCTTTCGGCCTTCAGCCGCGCCGTCCAACGCTGGACGGGGGCATCGCCGCGTGAGGTGCGCAAGCGCCTCGCCGGCGGCCGGGATGCGAGTTGATTGGGCGTCAAGGTGCTCATTTCAGCACCTAACAGACCCTTCTTGCAGCATTAACCCAAACGGTCCCGTACGGACTCTTGACCGGTGTTCGGCTTCTGCTAGCGTTTTTCGCTTGGAAGCGAGGCGATGGCCATGGCGGTTAGCGTCGAAGGCTTTTTGCAGCACGGAGCAGATCAGGGACGGCCGCACGACCCGTTCGTGCTCGCCTCGTCGGCAACCGGTGTGGTCGGCTGCATCGAGCGCAACAAGGGTGACGTGGACCGCATCTTCGGCCGCTCGGGGCTTGCGCCCGAGATGGCCGGCTCGCCGACCCTTCAGCTCAGCCTGGTCTCGTTCTGCCGCCTCTTCGAGCAATGCTCGCGGCAAACCCACAACGACAACTTCGGGCTCTGGTTCGGGCACGATTTCAATCCGCGCGATTTCGGCATGCTCGGCTATGCGACCGTATCGGCGCCGACGCTGGGCGCGGCGCTGGCGACGCTCGCCGAGCTGCATCCCCTGCATCAGCAGTCGACCTCGATGCGGCTCGTGCAGGGCGCGGATGGGCTGTCGCGGTTCGAGTACCGCATCGATGCGCCGGGGATCATCGAGCGGCGGCAGGATGCGGAGCTGTCGATCGGCATGTTCTGCAACGTGGTGCGCGATTGCCTCGGCGCCGCGTGGTCGCCGGAGGAGGTGCATTTCGAGCATCCGCGTCCCGAAGCATGGCAGGAGCACGAGCGCGCCTTCGGAGCGCCGGTCTATTTCTCGCAGCCGACCAACGCGTTTCTGTTCAAGCCCGAGCTGTTGGCCACGCCGATGCCGTCGCGCGATACGCGGTTGATGATGGCCATGCGCGAGTGCCTGATCCGGCTCGCCGACCGCACCGATCTGCGCGTCAGCGTGGCGGATCGCGTGCGCGCCGTGGTGCGGGCACGCCTTCCGGATGGGTTTCCACCGCTCGAGGATGTCGCGGCCGAGCTCAGGCTCGCGGTCGGCGTGATCCAGCGCGAGCTCAATCGCGAGGGTCCGAGCTATCGCGTGCTGGTCGAGACGACGCGCCGGGAGCTCGCCATGAGCTATATCGGCCAGCGGCAGCTGCCGTTCTCGGAGATCGCGTTCCTGCTCGGCTACTCGGAGCTGTCGGCGTTCAGCCGCGCCGTGCACCGCTGGACCGGGCTCTCGCCGCGCGAGCTGCGCAAGCAGCTCCTGGCAGCGGACTGAGACACCCTACGCTTGTGTAAGCGCGTCCAGGCTTTCGGGCAGGATCTGTCCGCCGTCGACGATGATGGTCTGGCCGGTGATGTAGGCGGCTTCCTTGGAGGCGAAGAACAGCGCCGCGTAGCCGATGTCCTCCACCGTGCCGAGCTTCTTCAGCGGCACGGAGGCGGCCATCGAGTTGCAATAGTCCTCGCCGAGCGCGATCAGGCCTTCGGTCATGATGTTGCCCGGCAGCACGGCGTTGACGGTGATGCCGTACTTGGCGAGCTCGATGCAGGCCGTGCGCATGAAGCCGAGCTGACCGGCCTTGGTGGCGCCGTAGTGCGACCAGCCGGGGAAGCCAGTGACGGGTCCGGTGATGGACGAGGTGATGACGATGCGGCCCTGGCCCGAGCTCTTGAGGTAGGGCAGGCACGCCTTGATGGCGATGAAGGTGCCCTTGAGGTTGGTGGCCATGATCTGGTCCCACTCCTCGGGCGAGAGGTCCTCGATCTTGGCCTGCGGGAAGACGCCGGCGTTGGCGCAGAGCACGTCGATGCCGCCGTGGGCCGCATTCACCTCGGTGGCGAGGCGCTGCATGTCGTCGAGCTTGGCGACGTCGCCCGTGAACCCCTTGACAACGCCTTCCTCGCGCGAGAGCTCGGCGGCCGAGGCCTCGGCCTCGGCGAGGGTGCGCGAGACGACGGCCACCTTGGCGCCATTACGGGCGAAAACGCGGGCGATGCCCTTGCCGATGCCCTTGCTGCCGCCCGTGACGATGACGGATTTGCCGCCCATCGATGTCAGCATTGCTCGAACTCTCCGATTTGATGATGTCCAGGGCGGGTGGTGTCGTGCGTCCGCCCCCCACCCCAAGGCGCGAGGATGCCCCGGTGTATACCAGCCGACCCATGCGTGCGTAAACGTGCGGCGCACGTGGGGCAGGCCGTTGCTGGTCCGATGTGCCTAGCCATTTTCCGACAGCTCCCGCCAGCGTCCGCGCAGGACGATCAGCGCGTATCCTCCGAGCAGGATCAGCGTCGCGCC
This sequence comes from Hyphomicrobium sp., assembly GCA_050179995.1. Taxonomy (GTDB): domain Bacteria; phylum Pseudomonadota; class Alphaproteobacteria; order Rhizobiales; family Hyphomicrobiaceae; genus Hyphomicrobium_C. The sequence continues at coordinate 4,557 of JBFXEP010000056.1, read as the reverse complement.
GACGGTCGATACGGTGCCGAGCACCGGAACGCCGGGCGTGTAGCCGGCGACCATCTTGGCGTAGAGGTACTCCGGCACGGTGGTGTCCGCGCCGGTCGTGAAAAGCGAAAGCGGGAAGTTGCCCCAGGAGAGGAGGAAGGCAAAAAGAGAGCCGGAAAAGATGCCGGGAAAGAGCACCGGCAGCGTGATCTCGCGGAACACCTGCCAGCGCGACGCGCCGAGATCGAACGCCGCCTCCTCGAGGGAAGGGTCGAACGAATAGACCTGGATGGCGATGACGAGCGTCACCACCGGAACGATCCAGACCAGATGCGCAAAGACGGCCGTCTTCCACGACAACTCAAGCCCGATGGCGTTGAACCACAGGAGCATGGCCAAGCCCAGCACGGACTGGGGGAAGAAGATCGGCAGGAGCACAATGCGTTGATAGAGCGAGCGGCCGCTCCAGTCATAGCGCGCGAAGGCCAGCGCCCCGAAGAACCCGATGACGACGGCGACGACTGTCACGACGAGCGCGATGGAGATCGACGTGGCCAGAAGCTGGCGAACCTCGAATGAGGAGAACGTCTTGGCCCACCATTCCACGCCCCACTTGGGGATCGGAAACGTGAAATAGCGGCTGGCGGTCAGCGACGCGAGCAGGATGGTTACGCTCGGAAGGAATACGAACGCGAATACCGCGGCGGTCCACGCCACGATCAGCCCATGCCGCACGCGCTCGGGAAAGGCCAGCATCAGCGCCTCCCCAGGATCTGGTCGAGATCGAAGCGCCAGAGCACGGTGAGCACCAGGACGCCGACGAGCAGCATAAGCAGCACGGCGAGCGCGGCACCGAGCGGCCAGTTCTGCGAATAGGTGAAGGCGATCTCGATGTCATGCGTGATCGGGATGATGCGCTGGCCGCCCAGGATCTTGGCTTCCGCGATCGCGCCCACGGCAAGAACGAAAGTGAGCAGGCAGCCGATCAGGATTCCCGGCATCGACAGCGGAAGCTCGACCTCGCGGAAGACCTGCCAGCGGCTCGCGCCGAGGTCACGCGCCGCGTCGCGCGTGTCGTTCGGCACCATGGCGATGCCGAGCGTCATGGGAAACAGCATGAACGGCAGGTACACGTACACCATGCCGAGCAGGATGGCTCCGAGCGTGAAGAGAATGCTGTCGGTCTCGATGCCGAAATAGGTCTTGAGGGTGCCGAGGAGCACGCCGTTCTTTATGAAGAACAGCACCCAGCCATAGAGACGGATGTTCTCCGAGACGAAGAGCGGGATGGTGAACAGGAGCGTGACGAAGGTCGACCACCTGCCGAACACTCGTACCAGGCCATAGGCGATGGGATAGCAGATGAGGGCGAGCAGGACGACCGTCGCGATCGCGAGCGCGACGGACCACAGGAAGGAAATGTAGGACGTGCCGGTGAAGATCGTTTCGTAGTTTTCGAGCGTCGGCGTGTTGAAAAAGCCGAAGGTGCGCGGCGGCATGAAGCTGAAGGCCAGCACCGCGAGAAGCGGCACGGCAAATCCCGATGCAAGCAGCAGGAGGAGCGGCACTGCCGCGCGCCGCCCTTCCTGTTCCGACGTGCCGCTGTCGCCCGCCATCACTCGTCTCTCACGAGAATGGAGTGCTGCGTGTCCCAGCCGATCAGGACCTGGTCGTCGAGCTTGCCGCCGTAGGCCTGCTGACGAAGCTTCTCGATGATGAAGACGTGGTCGCCCACGCGAACCTGGTACTGGATGCGCGAGCCCAGGGCGTACTCGTTGTAAAGCTGCCCCGTGAGGCTGTTGGGGGCATCGTCGGGCGTGGCCAGAAAGCGCATGAACTCCGGCCGGATGACGAGATGCCCGCTTTGCACCTGTGGCGCCCCCACGGGGGTCGCGAACTTCGCCCGCAGCGAGGGTGCCAGAAGCGAGCCGTTGCCCGTGCTCTGAACCGGAATGACGTTCACGTCGCCCATGAACTCGGACACGAATTTCGTCTGCGGAGACGTGTAGATGTCGTTGGGCGTCCCGACCTGCAGCAGCTTGCCCGAGCGCATGACGCCGATGCGGTCGCTCATCACCATCGCCTCCTCGAGGCTGTGGGTGATGTAGACGAACGTCTTGCCCGTCTCGCGGTGGATGTCCTTGAGCTCCTTCTCGAGCGTCTTGCGCAGCTTGTAGTCGATGGCCGACAGTGGCTCGTCGAAGAAGAGGATCTCGGGATCGAAGGCAAGTGCGCGTGCCAATGCCACACGCTGGCGCTCGCCCCCCGAGCACTTTTGCACGCTCTTCGTATAGTAGCTTTCGGGAAGCCGCAGCTGGCGCAGAAGTTCGATTGCGCGCGTCTTGCGCTTGGCGGGCTCGACGCCCCGGATCTTCAGGGAGAACTCGATGTTCTCGCCGACGGTCCGGTGCGGGAACAGGGCGAGCGACTGGAACACCATGCATGTCGGCCTCTTGTTGGCCGGCACGTCGTTGATCCTTTCGCCGCGCAGCAGGATATCGCCGGAGGTCGGGAATTCCATGCCGGCAAGCATGCGCACGAGCGTGGTCTTGCCGCTGCCGGATGGGCCGACGATGGTGAAGAACTCGCGGTCGGCGATTTCGAGGTCGATGCCGTCGACAGCAGTGAAGGCGCCGAACTCCTTGCGCAGAGCCTTCAGCGTGAGAATGGGAGGCCCTTGAGGCGTCACGTCGTATACCTGCGAGATGTTCCAGATCGGCGCCCTTCCGCATGGGCGCTACCACGCGGAAGGGTGCAAGTTTCGTGCCCGGAGATATCCGGAGAAGATGAGGGCGAGCTGGATATCGCGTCTTTGCCCGTCATCAGCCCTTCTTCGCCGCGTTCCAGATGTCGAGAAGCTTGTCGTAGTCCGGCACGATGTCGTACTCGACCGAGCCCGTCATCTCCTCCTCAAGGCTATCCCATTGAATGGCGTCGAGTTCATCCTTGGTGAAGAGCTCGAAGCATTTGGGATTCCCCATCTGCGTGACGGGATTGAATGTGCCTTCCGCAAACGCGACCGTGTGTGACATCGTGGGGTCCTGCACGTAGGCCAGGAACTCCTCGGCAAGCGGGGATACGTTGGGATTGTTCACGACGGATGTGATCTCGATCCAGGCGATACCGCCCTTGCCGCCGGCAAACGGTCCCTTCTTGGGTGTGATGCCGCGGAGGTTCTTGTGTCCGTCGGCGCGCGCTGGCGAGACGGAATAGACGCCGCCAGTGAGATAGAAATCGATCTCGCCCGACACCAGCGCCTGGTTGTTGGTCGCGATATCGCCCACGAGCTTCTTGCCGGCGAGAACGCGTTTCGCAACCTCCGCGAATTTGGCGACCTCCTCGTCCGTGTGCACCTTGAAGGGATCGAACCCGGCGATGGCGCATATACAGAAGACATTCCAGTCGTCGGACTCGAGAATACCGTACCTGCCGGCGTTCTTCGGGTCGTTCCAGAGATCCCAGCCCTGGTCCTCGGCGGTTGCCCGGCTGACCTTGTCCGTATTGACGACGAACGAGTACGGTCCGAAGCGCTGCGCCATGCCAATCAGCTGCTCGCCCGAGTCGTCCATCGCCCACTGGTAGGGCGGCTTGAACTGTGGAAGCATCACGTCGAAGTAAGGCTCGAACTTGGCGCGGTCGAGCGGCTTGATCAGTTTCTCGGGCAGCATGATCTTGCGTGCCCAGGGGTTGTTCACGTTGATCAGGTCCCAAACGTTGATCTCGCCTGCCCGCAGGCGGTTGATCATGGTGGGATCGTTGGTGAGGCTCTCGGCCTTGACGGTCGCCCCCGTCTTCGAGCGGAAGGGATCCAGAACCTGCGCGGAGTTGTATCCCTCCCAGCACAGGATGTTCAGCTCCTTCTCGCGGGCGGCGAACGCCGGCCGTACGGATGCGGAGCCTGCTGCAGCGAAGGCCGCCGCAAAGGCCGCGGATTGCTGCATGAAGTTGCGGCGGGATATGTGCGGGTAGCGCATGGTCTAACCTCCTGATCCGGGCCGCGGCAGCCTCGGCCCTATGATGATCGAAAACGCGGGGCTTTGAATTCGGTGGGTGGGCGCTCCAACGGTTCGGACGATGTGCTATCGCGCTTTGGCAGGACCGGTATGGTATCGCTGCCGCAACCCCCCTGGTCCCGTCCGCGCCAACAGTAACACACGCGACATTGAACCTATATAATTGGGTCGTTTCGGCATTTGACCCCGGCGACGACAAACTTGACCTGCCGACCTTAAGCCAAGCCCATGATGCCCTTGAGTTCCTGGCTCGACATCACATGGCAGTAGATCATGTTGATGATCTCGAGCTCTTTCCGATGCAGCTCGTCGGAGCCGGCGGCGGAGCAGTCCTCCAGCACCACCACGCTGAAGCTCTCGTCGGCCAGGCTGCGCACCGTGGACGAGACGCACTGATCGGTGAAAATCCCGCAGCAAACCACGGTCTTGATACCGAGGTTGGTCAGGATCAGGCGCAGGTTGGTGCCGGTCAGCGCGCTGTCGGTGGTCTTGGTTACCTCGATTTCGTCGCCGATGGGTGCGAGCGCGCTCACGACCTGGGACGGGGTCTCGCCCTTCGGCAGGA
>JBFXEP010000055.1:0-11723 GCA_050179995.1 Hyphomicrobium sp. | reverse complement strand
ATGTTCTGGTCCGCGGCAACACGATCGAGGTCATCTCAAAGGACCCTATTCCGATCGATGGCGGCCCCTCGCCCAAGATCATAGACGGTGGCGGCCGCACGCTCATGCCGGGCCTCATCGATGCGCACTGGCATGCGATGCTCGTTCGGCCCACGCCGGCGCAATTGCTCGCGGACGACATCGGCTATCTGAATTTGCTCGCAGGAGCCGAGGCAACGGATACGCTGATGCGCGGGTTCACGACCGTTCGCGACATGGGTGGGCCATCGTTCGGATTGAAACGCGCCATCGACGAGGGCATCGTCGTTGGACCACGCATCTATCCGTCCGGCGCCATCATCACGGTCACCAGCGGCCACGGCGACTTCCGCAATGCCGATGAGCTGCCGCGCGTCGTCGGCGCGCCCCTGTCGCGCCAGGAGCGGACCGGCGCCTCCATGGTCGCTGACAGCCCGGATGAAGTCCGCGTGCGGGTGCGCGAGCAGCTTCTGAAGGGCGCGTCGCAAATCAAGCTCACGGCGGGAGGGGGAGTAGCGTCGCCCAACAGCCCTCTTGATGCCTCCACCTTCACGGAGGCCGAGCTGCACGCCGCTGTCGAAGCGGCCGAGAACTGGGGCACGTATGTAACGGTCCACGCCTACACGCCGGTTTCGATCCAGCGCGCCATCGCCGCCGGCGTGAAGTGCATCGAGCACGGCCATCTCATGGACGACGCGACGGCGAAGCTGATCGGCGAGCGCGGCATCTGGCTCAGCACTCAGGCGTTCCCGGACGAGATGGCTGATGCGTTTCCGCCGGGATCGCAAGAGCGCGCCAAGGCGTTCACGGTGTTCGCCGGCACGGACAAGACCATCGCACTGGCGAAAAAGTACAAGCTCAAGACGGCTTGGGGCACGGACATCCTCTTTTCGCAAAGGCTCGCGCAACGCCAGGGCGAATTGCTCATCAAATTTGCGCGCTGGTATACCCCCGCCGAAACGCTCGTCATGGCAACCGGAACCAACGCCGAGCTGTTGGCGATGTCCGGTGAGCGCAACCCGTACCCCGGCAAGCTCGGCGTCGTCGAGAAGGGGGCGCTCGCCGATCTCCTGCTCGTCGATGGGGATCCCATTGCCGACATCACGTTGCTCGAGGACCCGGCCAAGAACCTCGTCGTCATCATGAAGGATGGGAAGGTCTTCAAGAACACGCTCTAGGGCGGTCATGCCTGCCAAGGCGGCCGGGCAGTTCAGGGAGAGGACAGACCCGAATGCGGGCGGACACCGATGTCCGCAAACTCGGCACAGCAGATATCGCTGCGGCGGGAGAAATGCTCCGCGAGCATCAGCAGATATCGATTTTCGGCTGGCTCACGCTGAAAGAGGCCGCCGAGCGCAAGCGGCTCGCAGGCGACGCCGTGCACCTGCTCAGAAGGGGCAACCGCTGAACGAAGTGTCCCGCTTATTTTCCGGGCTGGCGGCCCATCACAACCAACATGCTGTTATCATTGGCTGAAAACGACAGGTGGTGAGCCGGGAGGGAATCGAACCCTCGACCCCATGATTAAAAGTCACGTGCTCTACCTCTGAGCTACCGGCCCGAAGCGCCTGCCTGCGCCTGTCGAGAGAGCGCTTTCTAAGGGCGGCTCGGGGGCGGGTCAAGAAAAGCCGTGGACGCGGCGCGGAGGATGGCGAGGCGTACCAAGCCGGGCCGGTGCTTCCGCCGCGCTGTGCCCGGAAAAATGCCGCGCCCCATTCGCCGCGCCATGCGCTAAGAGGAGCGCTCCCAAGGCCCATCGAGTGCCATGCACCGCAAACTTCCTACCCCGTCCGCCGCCGGAGAGGCGCGCCAGCGGCTCGAGGCCATCGGCCTGATGCTGATTGCCGTCGGCTTCTTCTCGGCGCTCGACACGTCCGCCAAGTACCTCGTGACGCGCGAGGGACTGGGCGTCGGCCAGATCGTGTGGGCGCGCTGCATCGGCCAGTTCGCGCTTCTGCTCCTCCTGGTGCCGAGCTTCGGCATCATGAGCGCACGCGCCTTGTTCCAATCCAGGATCATAGGCTGGCAGCTCGTGCGCTCCGCGCTGATGGTGGCGACCACCGCCTTCAACTTCCTGGCGCTCGAGTATCTCCGCCTCGATCAGACCGTCACCATCGTCTTCCTCGCGCCCCTCATGGTGGCGCTGCTCGCCGGACCCCTCCTCGGCGAGTGGGTGGGACGGCGCACCTTCGCCGCCATCCTGGTCGGCTTCGCCGGCGTGCTGATCGCCGTGCGGCCGGGCTTCGGCAACATCCACCCCGCCGTGCTCTACTCCTTCGCCGGTATGCTGGCCTATGCGTTCTTCATCATCCTGACGCGTCGCATGGCGCACGTGGACCCGCCCCTGGTGACGCTCTTCTATTCGATGTTCGCCGGCACCGTAGGCGCCATACCCTTCGCCGTCGCCGACTGGGTGACGCCGCCCGACGCGCTGTCCTGGGTGCTGCTCGGCGTGCTTGGCATCCTGGGCGGGCTCGGCCACTGGCTGTTCCTGCACGCCTACCGCCTGGCGCCCGCCTCCGCCATCGCGCCGTTCCTCTACACGCAGCTCCTGACCATGGTCGCCTTCGGCTTCATCGTCTTCGGCGACCTGCCCGACCTCTGGACGCTGGCGGGAGCGGCGCTCATCGTCGCCTCCGGCATCTACCTCATCCATCGCGAGCGCCAGGTCGCCCGCGAGCTCGCCGACGCCACCGCGCTGTCCTGATCGGCGCTGAGCCGATGTTCCTGGATCCCGGCTCTGCGCGATGACGCGTCATAGCTTGGCCGGATGACAAGGGGGAATCGCTCGCTACGCGTGTCATCCCGGACGGCGCGAAGCGCCGATCCCGGACCCAGGCCCGTTGACTCAGCCGTTCACGAGAGTTCGGCAGGCAGCCCTCTAGACGAGGAGCGTGCCCTTGGGGCGGTTCGGCACCGCGACGACCCGATTGCGCCCCCCGTTCCTTGCCGCGGTGAGCCCGTAGTCGGCACGATCGACCATCGCGCCGAACGTGTCGTCGTCGGCGCCGAGCTCCGCAACGCCGATGCTGAGTGTGAGCGGAACGGGACCGGCGTCGCTGAGCCCGACCAAAGGCGCGCTCTCGATCGCCTGCCGCAACCGCTCTGCCCCACGCAACGCCGCATCGACATCGGCATGCGGAAAGAGCGCGATGAATTCCGCGCCGTCCCAACGACCGAGCGCGTCGGTGATCCTGAGCTCGGCGGAAACGATCTGCGCGATATGCTTCAGGGCTTCGTCTCCGACTCCGTGCCCGAACAAGCCCTTGACTCGAGGAAGATGGTCGACCTCGATGATCGCCACGGCCAATGGCAGCTTGTAGCGGATCGCCCGGTCCTGCTCTTCCACCGCCCGTACGGCGAAGGACCTCCGGTTGAGTGTGCCCGTCAGCGGGTCGGCGCAATCGAGGCTCTTGACCTTGTCTTCGAGCGTCCGGCTCTGCGTGGCGTCGCGGATGACGACGGCCACGGTGACGGCGTTGTCTTCGCACAGCCGGATGAGCGAGATGGCCACGGGAAACACCTCTCCCGTCGCGCGCAGGGCCAGCATCGAGCCGTGCTCGGAGCACAGGCAGGATGTCGAATCCGCATCACCCCGGAACGCTTCGACACAGGCCCGATGCCGCGCGCCGTTGAGCTCCGGAATGAGCGTGTCGAGGGTCGAGCCCAGGAGACGCGCCCGCGTCCGGCCGAACATCGCCGCGGCCGCTCGGTTTGCGTAGAGGATGGTCTGACCGGCATCGATCACGACGATGCTATCCGGGCTGCACTCGACGATCTCCTTGTAGAGACCGTGGGCGAAGAGCGCGCTCGAAGCAGGACGCGCGTCAGTGCCGCCGGTGGAAGCACCAACCAGCTCGGCCGCACTCGGGGCGGCGGAATCCCCGGCATCTGAGGACGTGGCTCTCGTACGCATGACTGCTCCGCTGTCAGAGCGGTCATGCGCTATCGCGGGTTTACGACCCGTTAACGCGCGGCGGGGAGCCGAGCCTGGCCTTCGTCTCTAAGGCCCAGGACTCGAACCGCCCGTCTTCGATAGCGCCCCGCATGGCGGCCATCAGGTCCTGGTAGAAGACTGTGTTAACCCAAGAAAGAATCATGGCCCCGAGATACTCGCCCGAGCGGACGAGGTGATGCAGGTAGGCGCGCGAGTAGTCCCGCGCAGCGGTGCACGAGCTCTCGGCATCGAGCGGCGCCGCATCGTCGGCATGCACCGCATTGCGCAGATTGACCGGTCCCGCCCACGTATAGGCGAGCCCGTGCCGCCCGTTCCGCGTCGGCAGCACGCAGTCGAACATGTCGACGCCGCGCCGCACCGACTCGATGAGATCGAGCGGCGTCCCGACGCCCATGAGGTAGCGCGGCTTCCCCTCGGGCAGGAACGGCAGCGTGGCATCGAGCGTGGCCAGCATGAGATCATGCCCCTCGCCGACCGCGAGCCCGCCGACCGCATAGCCCTCGAGATCCATGCCGACCAGCGCCGCCGCCGAGCGCCGCCGCAGCGCCTCGTCCGTGCCGCCTTGCACGATGCCGAACAGCGCCTGCCCGTCCGTCGCCCGGCCCGCAGTGCGCTCGGCGAGGAAGGCTGCGCGCGAGCGCTCCGCCCAGCGCAGCGACAGCTCCATGGCGCGCTCGACCTCGCCCCGCTCGGCGGGCAATTCGATGCACTCGTCGAACTGCATCTGGATGTCGGAGCCGAGCAGGCACTGGATCTCTATCGAGCGCTCGGGCGAGAGCATGTGCCGCGAGCCGTCGAGATGCGACTGGAACAGCGCGCCCTCCTCGGTGATCTTGCGGATCTTGGCGAGGCTCATGACCTGGAAGCCGCCGGAGTCCGTGAGGATCGGTTTCTCCCAGCGCATGAACGCATGCAGCCCGCCGAGCCTGGCGACGCGCTCCGCGCCGGGCCTCAGCATCAGGTGGTAGGTGTTGCCGAGCAGGATGTCCGCACCCGCATCCCGCACCTGCTCGGGATAGAGCGCCTTCACCGTCGCCACCGTCCCGACCGGCATGAAGGCCGGCGTGCGGATCACGCCGCGCGGCGTCACGATCTCGCCGCGCCGCGCGCGTCCGTCCTTCGCCATGAGGCGGTAGCCGAAAGCCGGCGAAAGCGTTTGGGCCGTCTGGCCCGGTGCCGCGACGTTCACGCCTCTACTTTCCCATCTTCTCGACCACGGCCTTTCCGGGCTCGATGATGAGCTTCGCCACGTTCGGCGCCGCGTCGCTGTGCACGAGGTCCAGCGTCGGCGCGCCCGTGGCGATGAACGCGTCGATGTCCTTCGCCACGGTCTCGGCCGCCGACCATTGGATGTTGTGCCCGATGTCGCTCTCCTGCGCGCCGGACGCCGGCAGCGGGATATTCCCGTACTCTTTCCAATAGTGCGTCACGCCGGACTTGGCGGCAGCCGTCCTGAGCGCGGCTTTGATCTCGTCCTGGTCGCTCGGAAGGAAGATGTTGTCCTGCGTCGCCCACATGACGAGCGCCGGCACGGACAAGTCCTCGAGCCGCTTCCTGTTGTCCTGCGCCAGAAGCCCCTTCGTCGCACCGATCCAGGTGCCGAGCTTCACTGCCGTCGTCTCCGGCACGTAGGGCTTGAGGAAGGCGGGATCGGCCGCGGGATCGACGACCCAGTTCGCGGCGACCCACTCGGACGCCTTGGGATCGGCGTCGGCCGGCGTCAGCTCATAGACGCCCTCCGGGTAGGCTTTGCCCTTGGCCTCGAGGGCCGGCTTCCACGTCCCTTCTATCGTCTGCTTGAGGACGAAGTCGGCGAGCGCCGCATTGCCGACGCTCTTGGCGCCGGTCGCATTCAGGATGGCATGCCCGACCATCTCCGGGTGCGTGAGGGCGATCTCCTGCACCACGAACGATCCCATCGAATGTCCCGCGAGGTCGGCCTTGGCGACGCCCTTCGCCGTCATGAAGGCGACGACGTCGGCCGCGAGGTCCGACATGCGGTAGCAGGCCTCGGGCACCGGCGCGCACGTCTTGGCGTCCGGCATGCTGCTCCCGCCATGGCCACGCAGGTCGACGACGATGATGCGCAGCTTCGCATTGAGCTTGTGCAGTGCGTCCATGGCCAGCGCCCACGAGCGGACGCTGTCCGTGAGTCCGTGAATCAGGATGACAGGCTTCCCGTCCGCCGGGCCGGCCTCGAGGTACGCCATGTCGATGCCGGTGGAGAGCTTCACCCTGCAGCGCGGACCATCGATCGATGCGCATTCCTGATCGGCGCGCGCCGGGCTTGCTGGAAGCAGCGGGCCCACCGAGAAAAGGCATGCGACCGGAGCGAGCAACAGGCGGATCAGCGTTTTTATTGTCATTTAACGACCTCGATTGGCCAAGCCGGAGACCATCCCCTGCGACCCCATTCGATACCAGCTCGCCGCACGGAAAAGAAGGCGCACGCCGGGAGTCTAGCCATCGAACTCCTTGTCGTGGACGGGCGCGTCGGGTTTCTGCCGGTCGAGTGACGACCGATACTGGATGCAGCCGCGCATAAACTTGTCCCACGGCGGCACGGCGATGGCCGGATCTCTCTTCTCCGGCAGCAGCGCCCACAGCGCCGGGTGATGCCAGCAGAGGTCGTGGCCCGTGGTGTCCCGGTGCGCGCGGATCGCGGCCCGGAGCTTCACCACCTCCTCGACGAGCCGTGCCCGGTCCATCGTCTCGAGATCCTTATCCATCACCGACCTCCTCGCTAGTGTGATGATCGAGAAATTCGCCACACCCAGCGGCGAGGCTTAGAGCGAATTTCTCGATCTGAATCACACTGGCAACTCTATAATTCTAGTCTCTGAATAACAGCGACGCATCGCCGTAGGAATAGAACCTGTAGCCCGATGCGACCGCGTGCGCATAGGCATCCTTCGTCGTTTTGAGCCCCGAGAACGCGGCCACCAGCATGAACAGCGTCGAGCGCGGCAGGTGGAAATTGGTCATCAGCACGTCGACGGCGCGGAACTGGTAGCCTGGCGTGATGAAGATCGCCGTCTCCCCGGCGAACGGACGAACGCTGCCGTCCTCCGCAGCCGCGCTTTCGAGAATACGCAGCGATGTCGTGCCCACCGCAACGATGCGCCCGCCCCGCGACCGCACCGCTTCGAGCGCCGCCGCCGTCTCCGCTGACACTTCTCCCCACTCCGCATGCATTTTGTGCTCGGCTGTATCGTCCGCCTTGACCGGCAGAAAGGTGCCCGCGCCCACGTGCAGCGTCACGAAATGGCGCGAGACGCCCCGCGCGTCGAGAGCCGCGAACAGCTCGGGCGTGAAGTGCAGCCCGGCCGTCGGCGCCGCCACCGCCCCGTCCCGGTCGGCGTAGATGGTCTGGTAGCTCGCTCGGTCCCGCGCGTCGGGCGCCCGCTTGAGCGCGATGTAGGGCGGCAGCGGCATGTCGCCGATTGCGGCGATCGCCTGATCGAGGTCCGGTCCCGAGAGATCGAACGCGAGCTCGACCTCGCCCGCATCGAGCCGCTCGATGACGGTGGCATCCAGCGTACCGAGCAGGCACGCCATGCCCTCGCCCTCGGCGCCGAACCGGACGCGGTCGCCCACCGCGAGCCGCTTCGCCGGCCGCGCCAGCGCCCGCCAGCGGTTGCCGTCGACGCGCCTCAGGAGGTTGAAGCTCACCCGCGAGCGAAGCTCCCCGCGCACACGGACGCCCTCGAGCGCCGCCGCGATGACGCGCGTATCGTTGAGCACGAGCGCATCGCCGGGCCTGAGCAACGCCGCGAGATCGCGCACCTGCCGGTCGGCGAGCGGCGGTGTCTCGCCCGGGGCAACCACCAGCAGGCGCGCCGCGTCGCGCGGCTCGGCCGGGAGGAGCGCGATGCGGTCCTCGGGCAGCTCGAAGTCGAACACATCAGTGCGCATGCACGCCTTCATAGCCCAGCATCGCCGCGCGCCCACCTGTTCGACGTCTGATCATTCGCCTCCCCGACACGCTCGGAGAGCCCCCGAGGGAACAACGACGACGCGAGCGCGTTGAGGCGCGAGCGACGCCGACTTTTGGGGTAACAAATGTCCGGCCCAACCAAGCCCAGCCGATCGCCCGCCGATCCGGACCCGCACAATCCGCCGGAGCCCATGCGGCCCGATCCGACCGAGGAGCCCACGCCTCCGCCCGACGACGAGCCCGATCCCAGGATCGAGCCGCCGCCCAGCTCCGGGAAGCCGCCCCAGTGGGTCATCTACATCACGGCCTAGGTTGTATTCAACCGGCTCGCAGGGCAGAGAAAATTCCGCAAACCCCGGCCACCAGCCAAGCCACGATGAGCAGCGTTCCGCCGGTCGGAGCCGCCATTGGAAACAGGCGCGCCCCGCCGAGCACCCGCATCGTCACGTCGCCCGAGAACAGCGCCACGCCCGCGAGCATGAGCGATCCGGCAACCAGGAAGCCGGTCGCGGGCGCCGCCCCGCCGAGCGCCGAGAGGGCGAGCACCGCCGCTCCATGCACGATCAGGAACATCGCCGCCGTGGCCAGCGACGGATCGGTCGCCCGATGCGCCGCCACCGACGCCAGCACCACACCCGCCGCGCCGAGGAGCCCGGCGAGACCCGCGTTCCACAATGCCCACGATCCCATCGTCTGCCTCCTGCTAGACCATGATCGCTTCGGACCCTATCGGTCCGAAGCGTGAACCATCGGTCTCATCAAAGAACCTAGAGCGCGATCGCGCTCTAGGTAAAGCGCACCATCAGCGCCCCCGCCACCACGAGCAGCGCACCCATCACGCGGCCCGTCGTGATCTCGCGCACCGCGAGCCCGAGCAGGCCGTAGTGATCGAGCAGGAGGCTCGCCACCACCTGCCCCGCGATGGTGAGCGCGATCAGCGCGCCAACCCCGATCTTCGGCGTGAGCACGATCGCCGCCGTGATGTAGACGGCGCCGAGCAATCCACCGAGCCACAGCACCGGCGGCAGCGACCAGACGTCGCCCCAGGCGACCTCGCCCCGAAGCGCAATGAGCGTCACCGCGAGCAGGAACAGCGTCCCGACCACGAACGAGAAGGTCGCCGCACCGAGCGGATGGCCGAGCCTCGCGCCCACCATGGCGTTGATCGGCGCCTGCACCGAGAGCAGCGCGCCGACCAGGAAGGCGAAGGCGCCGAGTGCGGCTGCGTGCAAAGACATGGGGCCTCCCCTCGCCGTCTCACGCCGCGTCGGTGGCGACCTTGACCGAGATCATCTTATCCGGGTTCTGCACCGGCTCGCCGCGCTTGATCTTGTCGACGTTCTCCATGCCCTCGGTCACCTGCCCCCAGACCGTGTACTTGCGGTCGAGGAAGGTCGCGTCGTCGAACACGATGAAGAACTGGCTGTTGGCGCTATCAGGCGAGGCCGCGCGCGCCATCGAGCAGACGCCGCGCACATGCGGCTCGGCGTTGAACTCGGCCTTGAGGTTCGGATAGCTCGATCCGCCGGTCCCCGAGCCGTTCGGACAGCCGGTCTGCGCCATGAAGCCGTCGATCACGCGATGGAACACGATGCCGTCGTAGAACCCCTCGCGCGCAAGCTGCTTGATGCGCGCCACATGGTTCGGCGCTAGGTCCGGGCGCAGCGCGATCACGACACGCCCCTTCGTCGTCTCGATGATCAGCGTGTTCTCGGGGTCTTTGATATCGGCCATGGGGCTGCTCCACTCAGAGGTTCGTTGGTCGAGAAAGGGTGCAATGCGGGCGGCGGACCGCCGCTTCCGAGCGAGCGCGGCGCTATTGGGGCGCCACCGTCGCCATGTACATCTTCACGATCACGTCCGGCTTGGGCGGCGGCTCGCCCTTGGCGATCTGATCGACAAGGATCATGCCGTCGGTCACCTGGCCGAACACGGTGTACTCGCCATTGAGGCTCGGCGAATGCGTGAAGCAGATGAAGAACTGGCTGTTGGCGCTGTTGGGGCTGCCCGAGCGCGCGGCGCCGACGGTGCCGCGCTCGAATTGCGTCGGCGTGAACTCGGCCTTCACGTCGGGATACTTTGAGCCGCCGGTGCCGTTGCCTTTCGGATCACCCGTCTGCGCCATGAAGCCCGGGATCACGCGATGCCACTTGAGGCCGTTGTAGAAGCCCTCGTTGACCAGCATCTTGAAACGCTCAACGTGCTTTGGCGCGAGATCGGGCCTGAGCCGGATCGTCACGCGGCCGGTCTTGAGCTCCAGGATCACAGTGTTGGCCGGATCGTTCGCGGCGGCCGCCGGCGGCGGCGAAGCATTCAAGGCGGGCGCGCCGGTATTCGATCCGCCGCAGGCGGCAAGTCCCGAGACAAGCGCGAGTGCAGCGGCACTCCTTACGAACGACATTGAGATCCTTCCTCGCGCCTCGCCGCCCCGACTGTGCGGTCCTTATGGACCCCGCGCCCCCCGTGAGGCAATGGCTCTAGCAGAACTTGAGGCTATTTCTTCAAGTCTTCCGAGGCCATGTACATTTTTTCGATTGTGTCGGGGGTCGCCGGCGGCTCGCCCTTGGCGATCATGTCGACGTACTCCATGCCGCTCGCCACCTGGCCCCACACCGTATACTTGCCGTTGAGATGGTCGGTGTCGGCAAAGCAGATGAAGAACTGGCTGTTGGCGCTGTTGGGATCCATGGTGCGCGCCGCGCCGATCGTGCCGCGCTTGAACGGCAGGTCGTTGAACTCCGCCGCAAGGTCCGGATACGACGACCCGCCCATGCCGGTCCCCGTCGGATCGCCGGTCTGCGCCATGAAGCCGTCGATCACGCGATGGAACGTGTGCCCGTTGTAGAAGCCGTCGGCGATGAGCTGCTTCACCCGCTCCACATGCTTCGGCGCCTTGTCGGGCCTGAGGCGGATGATCACGCGTCCATGCTTGAGCTGGAGCACGATCGTGTTGGCGAGCTCCTCGGGCGACAGCGCGGCGAGCAGCTTCTGCTCCGCCTCCGACGCGCCTCCGGCTAACGCTGGCGGCGACCAGACGAAAGACGCGGCGAGCACGAACGCCGCCAGCACGGCGATCGCCGTCACGAGCGTCGGCGTGCGGGTGATAATAAAAGTGCGCATTGGCTCTCCTCGGCCAGTTTGAAACGTTTCCTCGCCCATACTATGGGGACGCCTGCTCCGCCACCGGGTGCAAGCTTACTTCGTCCTGCCCTTGGCCTTGGTGGCGAGCCGGAGCGCGACGCCCTTGGACACGAACGGCGTGACGTCGCCCCCCATGAGCGCAATCTGGCGCACGAGATTGGCCGCGATATGCCGAACTTCGGGCGACGCCGCCACGAACACCGTCTGCACCGAGGGCACCATCTGGCCGTTCATGTTGGCCATCTGCATCTCGTAGTCGAAGTCGGTGCCGTCGCGCAGGCCGCGGAAGATGACGCTCGCGCCGAAGCGCTGCGCGGCGGAAACCGCGAGGTCCGAGAAGGTGATGACCTCGATCGGAATGCCGGCGGCACTGGCAATCGCCCGCGTCTCCGCGTCCAGCATCCCGACGCGCTCCGTGTCCGAGAACAGCGGCGCCTTGGCCGGGTGCACGCCGACCCCGATCACGAGGCGATCCACGAGCCGGGCGGCCCGCGCGATGATGTCCGTGTGGCCGAGGGTGACGGGGTCGAACGACCCTGAGTTAAAGCCGGTTCTGCTCATGGGCTGCTATGTAGCCGGGCCGCGAAGGCGCCGGCAACAGTCTCCGCGGCGCCCCCCGGCAGGCTAGCCGGAAATCGTTGGCGTACGGGCGGTTTGACGGCATAGTGG
>JBFXEP010000054.1:0-11908 GCA_050179995.1 Hyphomicrobium sp. | reverse complement strand
CCTTCGAGATCGTCTCCGAATACGAGCCCAAGGGCGACCAGCCGACCGCCATCGCCGACCTCGTCGCCGGCGTGAACGAGCACGAGCGCACGCAGGTGCTGCTCGGCGTCACGGGCTCCGGCAAGAACTTCACCATGGCGCAGGTCATCCAGGCGACCCAGCGCCCGGCCCTCATCCTCGCCCCCAACAAGACGCTGGCCGCCCAGCTCTACGGCGAGATGAAGGGCTTTTTCCCGGAGAACGCCGTCGAGTACTTCGTCTCCTACTACGACTACTACCAGCCGGAGGCCTACGTCCCGCGCACGGACACCTACATCGAGAAGGAAGCCGACATCAACGAGCAGATCGACCGCATGCGCCACGCGGCGACTCGCGCGCTGCTCGAGCGCGACGACGTCATCATCGTCGCCTCCGTCTCCTGCATCTACGGTATCGGCTCGGTCGAGACCTACACCGCTATGACCTTCGCCGTGAAGCTCGGCGAGCGCCTCTCGCGCGACCAGCTCCTCGCCGACCTCGTCGCCCTGCACTATCGCCGCAACGACGCCGCCTTCGTGCGCGGCAATTTCCGTGTGCGCGGCGATACGGTCGAGGTGTTCCCGGCCCACTACGAGGACCGCGCCTGGCGCATCTCGCTGTTCGGCGACGAGGTGGAGAGCATCACCGAGTTCGACCCGCTCACGGGCCAGAAGACCGACGACCTGGCGCTGGTGAAGATCTACGCCAACTCGCACTACGTGACGCCGAAGCCGACGCTGCAGCAGGCCATCAAGTCGATCAAGGTCGAGCTCAAGCAGCGCCTCAACGAGTTGTACGACACCGGCAAGCTGCTCGAAGCCCAGCGCCTCGAGCAGCGCACCGTCTTCGACATGGAGATGATGGAGGCGACAGGAAGCTGCGCCGGCATCGAGAACTACTCGCGCTACCTCACCGGCCGCAACCCGGGCGATCCGCCGCCGACGCTGTTCGAGTACCTGCCCGACAACGCCCTCGTCTTCGTCGACGAGAGCCACGTCACCGTTCCCCAGATCGGCGGCATGTTCCGTGGCGACTACCGGCGCAAGGCGACGCTCGCCGAGTACGGCTTCCGCCTGCCCTCCTGCATGGACAATCGCCCGCTCCGCTTCGAGGAGTGGGACGCCATGCGTCCGCAGACCGTCGCCGTCTCGGCGACGCCGGGGGGCTGGGAGCTGAACGAAACCGCAGGCAGCTTCGCCGAGCAGGTCATCCGCCCCACGGGCTTGATCGATCCGCCGGTCGAGATCCGCTCCGCCAGAAGCCAGGTCGACGACCTGCTCGACGAGGTGCGCCAAGTGGCGAAGAAGGGCTATCGCTCGCTCGTCACCACGCTCACCAAGCGCATGGCCGAGGACCTGACCGAGTACATGCACGAGGCCGGCATCCGCGTGCGCTACATGCATTCCGACATCGAGACGCTGGAGCGCATCGAGATCATCCGCGACCTGCGCCTCGGTGCCTTCGACGTGCTGATCGGCATCAATTTGCTGAGAGAGGGCCTCGACATCCCCGAGTGCGCGCTGGTCGCCATCCTCGACGCCGACAAGGAGGGCTTTTTGCGTAGCGAGACCTCGCTCGTGCAGACCATCGGCCGCGCGGCGCGCAACGTCGACGGCCGCGTGATCCTGTACGCCGACCAGATCACCGGCTCCATGGAGCGCGCCATGGCCGAGACGGAGCGCCGCCGCGAGAAGCAGATGGCGTACAACACCGCCAACGGCATCACGCCCGAGAGCATCCGCAGCAACATCCACGACGTGATGGCCTCCGTCTACGAGCAGGACCACGTCACCGTCGACGCGGGCCTCGCCGACGGCCCGGCCATCGGTCACAACCTCGCGGCCGTCATCGCCGACATGGAGCGGCGCATGAAGGACGCCGCCGCCGACCTCGAGTTCGAGACCGCGGCGCGGCTGCGCGACGAGATCAAGCGCCTGCGCGAGACGGAGCTGGCCATCGCCGACGATCCCCTGGCGCGTCAGGCAGCGGTGGAGGAGAGCGCCGGCAGCTTCAAAGGCGAGCGCAAGTATGGCGCCAAGGCGAACATGCCGACTGGGGCGAAGGGGAAGGGGGCTTCTCCCTCGCGCATCAAAGACCCCGCCGTTGATTACCCGGGGCCCCGGCCCGAGAACCCGGTTCCACGCCGCGAGGGCGACACGTCCCGTATCGCCGTTGACTACGAGCCCGTGCAACCAACCTACGCGCAATCCTCGGCGCGGCCCAGCTCACGTATCAAGAAGCCCTCGCTCGACGACATGGGCCCCGGCACCGACCGCGCCATTCCTCGCCGCGAGGTCGACCCCAGAACCAAGGCCGGCGCGTTCGGCGAGAGCATCCGCGGCCCGCACAAGCCGACGCTCGACGAGATGGGCCCGCACGCGTCGTTGGCGGTGAAGAAGGCCTCCGGCCCGCTGCCGCTAAAGCCGGACTTGACTGCGCCGCTGAAGCCGACCATCACGCGCGAGGTCGAATCCGAAACCGAGCAGAAACGCCGCAAGGGCCGCCCGAGGAAGACGGGCCGGCCGGGGCAATAGTGCGAACTGCGCCCGCCTAACACCACACCATGACGCGCACAGCGAGAGGAAACCTCTGAATGTCGGAACCCGTGATCGACCGCGACGCCATGGGCAGGCTCGCCAAGGCGTTGAGCTTCATCTGCAGTCCGGATCACCCGACCACGGTCGCGCTACGCACGGCATCCGAGAGCGGCACCGAGAAGGACATCAAGGCTGCCCGCGCGCTGTTCCTGAAGCTGAAGCCGTCCGACCGGCGCGCCGCCCTGTCGATGCTCAACGACAACGACTAGATGGCAAACCCCGCGGACGCCTCTCCCTGCAACACGTGCGGCGCGTGCTGCGCCCACGACGCCGGTTGGCCGCGATTCACATGCGAAGCCGATGCGGACCTCGACCGCCTGCCGCCGGAGCTCGTCAAGGGCGACCTCTCGGGCATGCGCTGCGATGGCGCGCGCTGCGCGGCGCTCGTCGGCACCGTCGGGGTAGAGACGTCGTGCGCGATCTACGCGCTTCGCCCCGACGTCTGCCGGGCGTGCCAGCCGGGCGACGAGGCCTGCAGCATCGCGCGGGAGGCACGTGGCCTCCCGCTGATCGCCGCTGTTGTCTGATCGTCAGTTGCAGGCCGGGCGCGAGGCCTTGCAATACGTCGTGAAGGTATCTTCGCGGCAGGTCAGCTTGATCTCGCCCGAGGGCTTGAGACCATGCGCCTCGATGGCGTTCTTGAGCGCGGCGTTGGCCATGAATTTGGCGAGGTCGGTCGTGACCATATCGGCCGAGCCGACGATCGTGCGGCAGCCAGCCTCAGCGCCCTGACCGCAAAGAGCCACTGCGGCGAGCGAAAGAAGCGTAAGACGAAACATGGGCATGTTAGGGGCCTCCGTAGCTATACCGACGGACACCCTTTACGCCGAAATCCGCCGACACGCAGGCGCCAATCCAACGGATTCCGTGGCAACGATCTGAATCGGAAGCGGTCGTGTCTCATCCGACACGCGCCCCTGACGCATGCACCGTGTCATCCCGGCCGAACCCAGGACAAGAGACGGCGAAGCCGCCTGCAAACCCCGCGCCGCCTGACGCGGATCAGCCGGAACCGAACGCCTCCTTGATCTGAACACCGCCCCCGCTCCACGCTCACCGGGCAAGTGTTGGGCAAGCGAGGCAAGGCATGTTTCAGGAAATCGACCCACTGTTGGCGGCGGGTGTCACGCTGGCGACCGCGGCGACCGACGCCGTCTACGTCCTTTTCACGTCAGCCGTGATCGCACGGAAACGCATCTGGGCCGCCAACTGGAGCAGCCTGTGGTACATCCTCTCGTCGTTCGCGGTGATCTCGTATACCGACAACTGGGCCTACATCATCTTCGCCGCAATAGGATCGTGGGCCGGCGCATTCCTGACACTGACATTCCTGCACAAGCCGCCGGCGAACCCATCCGGACCGTTGTCGCCAGCGTTGGGACGGTCCGAGCAATAGCGTCCGATGCCGCGAACGAGCGATGAAGCAGAGGGGCCTGAAGATCGGCTCGAAGTCAAACGCCCTTGACGCCACATCGCCTCTCGCCGACGCTCCGTCGCATTGAGCCGGGCGAAGGGGGGCACCACCATGAGCAAACTCGGGCGCATCTTTCTCGCGGGTCTCGTGGCCGCGCTGCCGCTCATGCTGACGATCTTTGTCACCGGCTGGCTCTTGTCGCTCATCTACCAGTACCTCGGGCCGACCAGCGCCTTCGGCCGCTTCCTGACCTCGCTCGGCTTCGGCGCCGGCGCGTCGGAGATGGCGCCCTATCTGATCGGCCTCGCAGGCATCATCGCCACGATCTTCGTCCTGGGACTTCTCGTCCACTCGCGCCTCGGCACATGGGTCCTCGGGCTGTTCGACAGCCTCATGCGCCGCATCCCGCTCGTCTCGCACGTCTACGATCTCTCGAGCCGCTTCGTGTCGATCGTCGACTCGAGCAAGGGCGACAGCATCAAAAGCATGAGCCCGGCCTGGTGCTACTTCGGCGGCAAGCCCGGCGCGGCCGTCCTCGCGCTGCTCCCCTCCAAGACGCCGGTTCGCCTCGGCGGCCAGGACTATCTAGCCGTGCTGATCCCCTCGGCGCCCGTGCCGTTCGGCGGCGCGCTCATCTACGTGCCGGCGGCTTGGGTCGAGCCGGCCGAAGGCGGCATCGACGAGCTGATGAGCATCTACGTGTCCATGGGCATCACGCCGCCGGGCCAGGGCGGCACGCGCGCCTGATCGCCGTCACCGCGGCGGGTTCACGTCCACCCCGAGCCGCCGATAAAACGTGCCGGTGGCGATCTCGAACACTTTGAGATCCGACGTCATCGACGTCGTCACGACGTACGCGCCGTCGGGGCTGACATCGACGGAATGGCAGAGATCCTGGAACGGGCCGAAATGGCGCACGATCTCGCCGCTCGCGATATCCCACAGCATGGCATGCGACTGGCACGTGATGAGCCCGCGGCCATCGGCCGTGAAGGCCGCGTCGTACAGGCTGAACCGCGGATGCACGAGGAGTGTGCGGACGAGGCTCCGGTCCTTGGTCGCGTAGACGTGAGCGCTTCCGCCGACGAGGACGGCGAGCTGCGCCCCGTCGCGCGAGAACGTGAGCCCTTGCATGTCCGACGACTTGAGCGAGATGGTGCCGACCTTCTCGCCCGTGCCGAGCCGCCAGAGATGAACATGGACGTCCCGCTCCCACGGCGGCGCATCGCGCTTGTCGACCACCTTGGCGGCCGTCGCCACGAGATCGGCGGCCTCCGACACCGCGACCGCGGTGGCCTCACCCAGGTGACCGGCGAGCAGGGTGCGCACCATCATCGCCCCGGTGTCGAAGGCCATCACCTCGTCCTGCACGCCAGCGAGCAACAGGAGCCCGCCCTTCGTCGCGGCCATATTCGGAGGAAAGTCGTCGGGTGCCACCTTGAACGGCAGCTCGGCCAGTTGCTTGCCCGTCGCCGTGTCGAACAGCAGCACGGGCGTGCCGTCCTTGGTCGCCGCGAGCTTGCTGCCGTCGCCGACGAAAACCGCCGAGCGCACGTAGGCGACGGAGGATTGCGCACTCGGCGCCGGACCGGGCGGCATGGCGATGCGCCGGATCATCTTGCCGCTCTCGGCATCCCATAGCCCGAGCGAATAGTCCTTGCCGGCGCTCAGGATCGTACGCCCGTCGGCGCTGTAGACGGCGTCGTATATCCAATCGGTATGGCTCTTGTCGAGCATCGTCCCGGTCGAGTCGTGCACCGGCGTCCGCGGCAGGTCGAGCCGCGGGCAGCTGAGCTTGATCTCCCAGTCGAACTCCTCGATCTGGTAGTCCGCCAGCTCTTTGCGCATCTCCGCGCGGGCTTTCTCGTCCTTGCACCAGACACGCAGCTCCTCCTCCGTCTGGGCCAAGGCGCCAGCGGCGAGGAACGCGTGAAGGAGGAGCGCGAGGCCGGCACGTTTGATCATTGCGGAAATCCCGGGGTGGATGGCCTTACGCGGACGGTATCAGCGCGGCGTCCGCGCTGTCAGCCGGCGGCCCGGTTCGTCATTAAGCGCCGGCCAAAACCCGCTCGCATTGCAGCTACGTCCAGCCGACCGCCTCGAGCACCTCGGTGATCCCGAACACGAGAGCGCGAGCAGCGGCCAATGAGGCCCCACAGGTAAAGGCTCAGGCCGACGAGCACGACGAACATCACGCGCCGCAGCGGCGGATCGAACCCGGCTCCGATCGGCCGGCTTCACTCAAATGCCGCGCGGCAGCTTCGCGTGCATCTCACCGATGGCGTCGGCGAGCTTCTGGTAGTCCTCGCAGGTGACGCCGCCGCAGATCTTCTCGATCTCGCGCAGCTGCAGCCGCGCATTGCCAAAATCGCCTTGCTGCAGGAACGCCTCGCCCATGTACTGGCGCGTGCGCGTATCGGCGGGATTGATGGTAAGCGCCTTCTGGTAGAACGGCATGGCGCCGTCGACGTCGCCGAGCTTGCGCGTCGCGAAGCCGGAGACGCGCAGGATGCGCGGATCGTCGGGGTTGGCGGCGCGGCGCGCCGTTGCGAGCGCACCTTCATAGTCGCCGCCCTTCGCCGCCTTGTAGGCCGCTTCGTAGATCTCATCGTCGGATGCCGCGCTGTTCTGCGGCGCGCACGCGGGCTTGCCCGCATTGACCGGGTCCGTGCAATCGAGCGTCGGCCGCGGCGCCGGCTCGTCCATCGCCGCGATCCCGGCCTGGGGCGCAATGCAGGCGACCGCCACGACCACGAGGCCCGCGAGCGAGCCCATCTTTGTCTTCGACATTGTTCAAGCTCCGTGTTGGGGGAACACGCGGCGCAGGACCGAGCACGGACGCGCCGCCGAGTAGCGCCGTTATCCACGAGCACGCGCCGCGCCGCTGTTCCGCCGGGAGCTGACCGAAGGGGGCCACGCGAGGGGTCGACCAAAGTTGAATGTCGGGAGCGGGCGGGCGGACCTCAGCCGCGTGCGCGCTCCGGCCGCTCTGCGGCGAGAGTGCTGAGCTCGTTGAAGTCCGCGTCGCTGAGCCGGATCGCGGCCGCGGCCACGTTGTCCTCGAGGTGCCTCACCTTGCCGGTGCCGGGAATAGGCAGCATCACCGGGCTCCGCTTCAAAAGCCACGCCAGCGCGATCTGGCTTGGCGATGAGCCGTGCCGCTTGGCGATGCCGTCGAGCACCGAGCCGGGCCTGGCAAGCGATCCCGCCGCCAGCGGGAACCACGGAATGAAGCCGATGCCCTCCTTCGCGCAATGGTCGAGCACGCCCTCGCTGCTGCGGTCGGCGAGGTTGTAGAGGTTCTGCACCGTCGCCACCGGAAACACCGTCTGCGCCGCCTTGATCTCGGCGACGCCGACCTGGCTCAAGCCCGCGTGACGGATGAGGCCCTCCTTCATCATGGCGGCGATGACGCCGAACTGCTCACCCTGCGGCACGCCGGAATCGATACGATGCAGTTGCCAGAGGTCGATGCGCTCCACGCCGAGCCGCTTCAGGCTGCTCTTTACTTGCTGGCGCAGATACTCGGGCCGGCCGTTCGGCACCCACTGGCTGGGACCCGGACGCGTGAGCCCGCCCTTGGTGGCGATGACGAGCCCCTTGTAGGGATTGAGCACCTCGCGGATCAGCCGCTCGCTCACCTCCGGCCCATAGCTGTCGGCCGTGTCGATGAAGTCGATGCCGAGCTCGGGCACGCGCTTCAAGGTGCGCCTGGCTTCGGCCGGATCGGCAGGCTCGCCCCACACACCGCTGCCAGTGATGCGCATGGCACCGAAGCCGAGGCGATGCACCGCAAGGTCGCCGCCGATGCTGAATTGCCCCGAGGAAACGGCAGAAAGCGTGCTCATGGCGCACCCCGCTATGTCGAGCGTGCCTCGGATGTAGGCGGAAGCCGCACGCGACACAAGCTTTTGCGTCGTGAGCCGACGCTGAAGGCCACCGCCCCCGCAGGAAGCGATGGCCTTCAAGCAACCTGAACAGGAGCCCCGCTTAGTTGGTCGGCTGAGAGCCCTCGGCGACCGGACGCTTGATGTCGACGGCGACGATGCGCTTCTGGCCGTCCTTGGTCGCGGTGCCGACCCACTTGCCGTCCTCGTCCTTGCTGAGCTCGGACACCTCGCTGTAGCCGAGATGCATGAGATGCTGGCGCGCCTGCACCTCGGTGAAAACCTGCTTGAAGGCGGGAGCGGAGCCGGCCTCGGTGGCAAGCGCAGGGAGGCTTGCGCCGACGGCCAGCGCCGCGGCGAGCGAAATCGCACGGATCATGGATGAACCTCTATGTAAGATTGGGGGAGTGAATGCGGAGGCTACGGCGCCGGCGGCACGTAAAGAGACCGGCCGGCGCGACGGCCTTAGACGAGATCGATATCGGCGGGCAGGTAGCTCGTGACCTCGAGGCCGACGTTCTGCTCGCGGACTTCGGGAGCGGTCCAGATCTTCATGACGTGTCTCCTGGTTGGGTTCGCGGCGGGCTCATGCCGGCCGCTTCGATGCAACTCATGTAGGAAACTTTCCTGCCCGAGGCCAATCAACCCAAGTCACATCGAGGTGCGGACGATCGCGGTTGTCGTGAATACGCGTGAGGTCGTCACACCCGCCTCGGGTTGCCCCGCGACGCATCCGAGAACGCATGCTGCAGCAGCCGGTCCAGCGACACCGGCCCCGGCCCGGCGACGGCGAGCCAACCGAAAAGCGCCATGTAGGCGACCTCCTCGAAGCCGAGCAGCGTCTCGAGCGAGTCGATCTGATCGAGCTTGGCGGCGATCACCGCGACCGCCATCACGACGACGAGCGGCGTCGCCGCAAGGCGCGTGAAGAGCCCGAGCAGCAGCAACAGCCCGCCCAGGAATTCCACGCCCGAGACGAACGGCGTCATGATGTGGGGAAAAGGGATGCCCCAGTCGGTGAAATTCTGGATCATCTGCGGCAGGTTGTTGAGCTTGGCCCAGCCGGTCCACAGGAACACCCAGCCCACGACGATCCGCGCAACGAGGGGCGGCAACCAGGAGAAGACCGCCGACAGCCGCTCCGGCATGTCGATCAGCCAGTGCGTCAACGTGCGCATGAGACCTCCGCTTTGGGTTTTCTGGAAAAATCTGTGAGGCGTGCCAGCAAGGTACGCGGCGCCCCGCCGGGGGTTTCACGCTGAGCGGGAAAAAGGGCGGGGACTTGCGTCAGGTTGGTGTCAGGCACACGTCCCTAGCGTGCAACCATCGACGTGCTCACGAATTTTACTGGCGGGACCTCATGCCGGGAGACCTTTGAATGTTTGGCTTGATCCGCTTTGCCGCGACACTGCAGCGGCTCTATCCGTTCCGGCTCACCCCGGCCGTGGTGCGGAAGCGGCAGGAGGACTCGCTTCGAGCGCTCCTCGCGCACGCCGTCGCGAACTCGCCCTACTACCGGCGCCGCTTCGCCGGCATCGATGTGGCGACCTGCGCGCTCGCCGACCTGCCGACCCTCACCAAGACCGAGATGATGGAGCACTTCGACGAGCTGGTCACCGACCCGCGCTTGAAGAAGGCCGACCTCGGCCGCTTCGTCGATGACACAGTCAACCTCGGCCGCTACTACCTCGGCGAGTACGGCGTGAGCCACACGTCGGGCAGCCAGGGCCAGCCCGCCCTGATCGTGCAGGATCGCCACGCGCTGAGCCTCATCTTCGCCGTGCAGTTCGCCCGCGCCGCCAAACTGAAACGCCGCTTCCTGCCCCATCTCGGGCGCATCATAAATCCGGCCCGCATGGCCGTGCTCACCATCAAGCCCGGCTTCTACCCGAGTGCCGCCGCCTTCGCGTATTTCCCGCGCTTCCTGAAGCCGGCCTTCAAGATCCTGCACCTCTCCTTTTCCGATCCCATGGAGAAGAACATCAAGAAGCTCGAGAGCTTCCGTCCCGAGTTCCTGACCGGCTACGCGAGCGCGCTTGAGGCCTTCGGGCGCGAGGAGGCGGAGGGCCGCATGCAGCTTCGCGCGTTGGGCTGCTTGAAGCAGATCACCAACGTCGCCGAGCCGCTGACCGACGCGGCGGCCGTCGAGCTCGAGCGCATCTTCTCCGCCCACGTCGCCGACGAGTACGCCATGGGCGAATGCATGGTCCTCTCGTCGGGATGCATCGAGGGGCGCGGCGCGCACGTGAACGCCGACCTCGCCATCCTCGAGGTCGTCGACGAGCACAATCGCCCGGTTCCGCCCGGCACCGAGGGCAGCAAGGTGCTCGTCACCAACCTTTACAATCGTGTCCAGCCGATCATCCGCTACGAGGTCGACGATCGCCTCACCTTGAGCGATGCCCCCTGCCCGTGCGGCAGCCCGCTGCCTCACATCGTCAAGATCACCGGCCGCAGCAAGGATAAGCTCTGGTTCGAGGACGGAGGCGAGCGCCGCGAGGTGCCCTACTACGTCTTCCTCGTGCCGCTGCACCACGTGCTCGACCTCGCCGAGCATCAGATCGTGCAGACCGGCCCGCGCAACTTCCTTGTCCGCCTCGTGCCGCTCAAGGGCAAGCGCATCGACGTCGCGCGCGTGCGCGAGATGATGCTCGAGAGCATTCGCCTGGAAGGGCTCGAAGCAGCCATCGTTGTCACGATCGAGGCGGTCCCGGACCTGCCGCGCGGCCCCTCGGGCAAGGTTGCGCGCGTGAAGAACGAGTACGCGCTGACCCTCGACAAGCGCGCTTCCCAGCGCTCCGCTGCGGATGCCGCAGAGGACAAGCTGCCGACGGCGTAGGCGGGCGAAATTGCTCTGCCGTCGGCCGACATCAGGGGCAAAAAAGGCCCGCCTGTCCGCCCGTAGGGTCATATTTCTCGGGTTATTCTGGAGTAGCCTGCGCCCGCCGGGTTTCGACGAGGAGACAAAGATGCGCTTGAAGACACTCGCCGTCGGCGCCGCCCTGTTCGCGGGCGCGACCTTCGCTCCGGAGTTTGCTCCGGCGGCCTCGTTCCCCGGGGCGCAAAGCCCCGGCACAACGGCCACGACCGAAACGCTCGTGGAGGAGGTGCGCCGGGGCCGCGGCCATCGTGGGCACCGCCATCGTGGCCACCGCCATCATGGTCATCGCCACCGCGGCCATCGCCATCGGTTCCATCGCCATTTCGGACATCGCCACCGTCACCGTCATCATCGCCGCTTCTACGGCTATGGCGGCTATGGCTACTACGGCGGCGGCTATTGCGCCACGATCCGCTACACCTGTGGCGACGAGTGGGGCTGGGGCACGCGTTCCTTCTACTATTGCCTGCGCGACGCCGGCTGCTGAGCAGCGGCGCGCCGAGCGGAATGAGCACGGCCGCGGAGCGATCCGCGGCTGTTGCATTGCACCCTTGGCCTGGTCGCGCGCGACCCTGCGGCGATCTCGGCGCGCCGTTCCGGACGGCCCGCCGCGACGATCGGTAAAGGCAAGATAAACCAACACACTATTGACAATCCATCCGCCCCCTCACAAATGCGCGATAGGGCGATCGGGTTGCTCCACTGTGGCCCTGGAACCATCGCAATATTCATCTGCGATGCTACATTATGCGTGGGGCGTAAAATGGATGGGCCGCGGGCACATCATCGGAGGCAGACGTGGTTCGAGCTAGTGGTGCCGTTGCTCTCTGCGCGGCGGCGATATGTGGGACGATGACTCCGGCGCAAGCCATGGATGCTACGTTCTCGGCGCTCGACGGCGCGTGGGGCGGCACCGGCAGCGTCCGCCTGGAGAACGGCAAGACCGAGCGCCTGAAGTGCAAGGGCTACTACAATGCCAAGCAGGGCAACAGCCTCGGCATGGCCATCAACTGCGGCAACGCCTCCTTCAAGATCAACATGCGCGCCGCCTTGAGGAGCTCCGGCGGCTCCATCAGCGGCACCTGGGAGGAGCGCGAGTTCAATCAGGCCG
>JBFXEP010000053.1:0-11969 GCA_050179995.1 Hyphomicrobium sp. | reverse complement strand
CCGACCACGTGATCGTCATCGAGTACGGCGTGAAGATCGCCGACGGCACGGCCAACGACGTCAAGTCCGATCCCAAGGTGATCGCCGCCTACCTCGGCGTCGACGACGAGGAGATCGCGCGCGCGACTGCGGGAGGCGCTGCCCGATGAGCGCGCTTCTCGACATCCGCTCCGTGTCGGCCTTCTACGGCAACATCCAGGCCCTGAAGGACGTGTCGCTCGACGTCAACGCCGGCGAGATCGTGACGCTGATCGGCGCCAACGGTGCCGGCAAGTCGACGCTCATGATGACCGTGTTCGGCAACCCGCCGGCGCGCGACGGCGAGATCCTGTTCGAGGGGCAGCCCATCACGCGGCTGCCGACGCACGCCATCGCGCGGCTCAGGATCGCGCAGTCGCCCGAGGGGCGGCGCATCTTCCAGCGCATGACCGTGCTCGAGAACCTCATGATGGGCGCCGCGGTGGACGGGAGTGCGCATTTCGAGGAGGATCTCGTGCGCGTCACCGCGCTCTTCCCGCGCCTCAAGGAGCGGCTCACCCAGCGCGGCGGCACGCTCTCGGGCGGCGAGCAGCAGATGCTCGCCATCGCGCGCGCGCTCATGAGCCGGCCGAAGCTCCTGATGCTCGACGAGCCGTCGCTCGGGCTCGCGCCGCTCATCGTCAAGCAGATCTTCGCCACGCTGGCCGAGCTCAACCGGCAGGGCATGACCATCTTCCTCGTCGAGCAGAACGCGTTCCACGCGTTGCGCCTCGCGCACCGGGGCTATGTGCTCGTCAACGGCGCCGTGACCATGAGGGGGACGGGCCGCGAGCTCCTGGCGCGCCCGGAGATCCAGCAAGCCTATCTCGAAGGCGGGAGGCACTGATGCAGCAGTTTCTCACCACGCTCGGCTATGCGGTCGATCCGGTGCGCGGGCTGTTCCCGTTCGTCCTGATCACGCTCCTGATCGGGGGCGGAGCGGCGTGGCGGACGGGGCAGGCGGTGGCGCAGAACTGGGGCGCGATGTGGCCGGTCGCCGCCTACGCGGCGCTGCTCGCTGCTGCCATCCGCTTTCTCCATTACGCGCTCTTCGGCGGGGTCCTGCTCTCGCTTGCGAGCTACCTGATCGACCTCGCCATTCTGGCCGCCGTCGCGTTCATCGGGCATCGCGCGCGGCGCACGCGGCACATGGTCGAGCAGTACCCTTGGCTGTTCGACCGGACCGGGCCGCTCACCTGGCGGGACCGCAGCGACGGCCAGGGAAGACCGTGACTTCGCCGTTGTTTGCCGCGACAAAGATGGAAAGCGCCCGGCATCGCGTGTGCAGGGCGCATCGTCCCGGCTCGACATCTTCCGCCTGCTGGCTATCGTGCTGCCGGCCCTGCCCATGCATCACCTGGAGGAACCAACTATGCGTCTCGTGAAGCTCGCGGGAATCCTTCTCGCCTCTCTGGCGCTCGCGTCGTGCGGCGGCGAGCAGAAGCTCAAGTTCGGCGTCGCGGGGCCGCTGACCCAGAAGGACGCCGTGTTCGGCCAACAGCTCAAGCAGGGCGTCGAGCAAGCGGTGCTCGACATCAACGCGGCGGGCGGGCTCCTCGGCCAGCCGATCGAGCTCGTGGTCGGCGACGACGCAGGCGCCCCAACGCAGGGCCGCTCGGTCGCCAACACCTTCGTCGGCGAGGGCGTGAGCTTCGTCATCGGGCACTTCAACTCCGGCGTCACGGAACCCGCCTCCGATGTCTATGCGGAGAACGGCATCCTGATGATCACGCCCGGCTCGACCAATCCCAAGATCACCGACCGCGGGCTTACGACCGTGTTCCGTGTCTGCGGGCGCGACGACCAGCAGGGCAGGATCGCGGGCGAATACATCGCCGCCAACTTCAAGGACAAGAAGATCGCCGTCGCCCACGACAAGACCACCTACGGTAAGGGCCTCGCCGACGAGACCAAGAAGGGCATGAACGCGCTCGGCGTGCAGGAGGTGCTTTACGAGGGCATCAACTCAGGCGAGCGCGACTTCAGCGCGCTGGTGTCGAAGATCAAGGAGTCGGGCGCGGACGTAGTCTATTGGGGTGGCGTGCACAGCGAGGGCGGGATGATCCTGCGCCAGATGCGCGAGGGAGGTGTCACGGCCGTCATGATGGGTGGCGACGGGATCGCCACCGCCGAGTTCGCGCGTCTCGGCGGACCCGGCACCGAGGGGACGCTGATGACCTTCGGGCCCGACCCGCAGAAGCGGCCCGAGGCACAGGAGGTGATCGAGAAGTTCAAGGCGCGTAACTTCATGCCCGAGGCCTACACGCTCTACAGCTACGCCGCGGTGCAGGTGATCGCCGAGGCCGCCAAGGCCATCAACTCGCTCGACCCGGTCAAGGTGGCGGCCGAGCTGCACACGGGGAAAACCTACAAGACGGTGATCGGCGACCTTTCGTTCGATGCCAAGGGCGACGTGACCCGCATCGACTACGTCATGTACACGTGGAGGAAGCAGCCCGACGGCTCGATCACCTACGTGCAGGACTGAGCCCATTCATGCGCCGGCGCGCGCTCTTGGCCGTTGCCGCTCTCGCCATGGCCGCGGCGCTCGGCGCGCCGGCCTTGGCGGAAATCCGGGTCGGGGTCGCGGTGCCGCTCAGCGGGCGCATGGCGGGCGTGGGGCTCGCCATGGAGCGCGCCCTCGAGGCGGCCATCGCCGAGGCGAACGCGGCGGGCGGGGTGCTCGGCGACACGCTCACACTCCTGGTCGAGGACGATGGGTGCGCTCGCGCGACCGCTGAAGGGGCAGCCGCGGTGCTGATCGCGCAGAAGCCGGCGGTCGTCATCGGGCACCCGTGCGCCAACGCGGCAGCCGCGACGGCCACGCTCTATGGTAGCAGGGACGTGCTGCTCATCGCCGTCGGCCCGCGCCACCCGGACGTGACGCGGGTGAAGCCGGCGCCGGCTGTTTCACCGCTGCGACTCGCCGGGCGCGATGACCGGCAGGGCGCGGCGGCGGCCGCGTGGCTCCTCGCGCATGCTCCCGCGCGGCGCATCGCCATCATCCACGACCGTACCGCCTATGCGCGTGCGATCGCGGACGGCGCGGCGGCAGCTCTCGCGGCGGAGGGCGCGGCGGCAGCGCCCCTCGTGCTGCCGATCGTCGCCAACCGGCACGACTACGCCGACGCGCTCGCGAAGCTCAACGAGGGGCAGATCGAGGCCGTGCTGTTCGCCGGCTATGCCGACGAGGGGGCCATCGTCGTCGCGGGGCTCGAGCGGCTGGGTCTCGCCGTGCCGGTGCTCGGCAGCGACGTGCTGGCCACCGAACGCTTCGCCGACATCGCGGAGCACGCCAAGATCGCCATCGAGGTGCTCCTGCCCGTGGGGCTCGCGGCCATCGACGCTCTTCCCGGCGACGCCGAGCGGCGCGCAGCGGAGGCGCGCGGCGCATTCGAGGCGTGGCTCGCGACGGTTCAGGCAACGGGGTCCCTGGACGCGCGCGCGGTTTCTAGCGCCATGCGCGATCGACCGATCGCGACGCGCACGCTCGGCGAAATTCGCTTCGATCAGGACGGGGATCTCGACGCTCCGGCCTTTGCGGCCGCATCAGCGCGCGCCGGCCGCTGGGTGCTCACCCCGAGGCAGTAGGAGATCACCGGCGACACCTCGCTCGTGCTGGCCTCCGTCACGGACCCCGACCACACGCCACCGGCGGTCCCTGGGTCCCGGCTCTGCGTGACGCCGCTCCGCGCCGTCGCTGGGCCGGGACGACAGACAGGGATGACAGACAGAGCGAATGCCCCCGTGTCATCCCGGAAAGGCGAAGGCGTCATGCCGGAGGCATGCTTCCAGCATGACTGAAGGCCTACCCGGGACCCAGGGCCAAGCGGAAATCCGCTCGCGCTGCTGCCTGGTGAGCCACCTGCCGGTGTCGAAACTCCAGCCGGCCGCCGGCCTGCTTGCGCAGGACCGTCGTATCCACGGTTCAGGCGGATGGGGCTGGAAATTCAGAGCCGGGGATCAGCGCCCCTGCGACTCGAGACGGCACTCTTCGGCGAGACGGCGTTCCATCAGCGCGAGGGCGTCCGGAACCTGTCGGCCGTGCTGGCGGCAGGCGCGAATCTTTTCCTGCACGATCGCCCACGACCGACGCGGATCGTCGATCTCTTCCAGCCGGTGATTGAGCTCCGCAATCTCGGCTTGCATCTGTTCAGTCATCACGTACCCCTAGTTTCGTCGCGTCCTTGCCGACGATCCGGTTCGATATCGGGGGGAGTCTTGTCCGACGCTCAGTGAATGCACCCTGAACGCCGGCTCTGATCGCGACCCCAAATCCGTTCCTTTGGTCCAGCTCGGCAACCGCTGTAATAGAATAGCCAAACTGGCCCGTTTTCGCTCTGACAATTCCGCCACAGTTAAATCAGGCCGATATCGATCACCCTCGGCGTAGGGGCGTGAGGAAACACCGAAATATGGCCCGATCTTGGCACTTAGCCTTCACGAAATGTTGCGGCGCAAGCCTGTGTCTTTTGCGACGCAACCGGGTGTAACTTTCGCGTTTGTATCTGTTTTTTGAAGTTTTCGGGCTGAAATGTAGCGTGATCCGTTGCATTGCAATGGGCGTTCTTTTGGCGTGGCGATCGGCCCAAAAAGCGGCCTATTCCAAAGGAAATGCGATGCCGAGCCATGACATAATGTCGCAACAGGCATCCCCACGCCGCAGAGCCGCCTGCTCAACCCTTGGGCAGAATTGATGCCGCAAGCGGTGTCTGCTAGAGCGCGATCAGTTTTTTGATCGAATCGCGATCGCGCTCTAGGCCTTTGCTGAGGCCAATGATTCACGCTTCGGACCGGTAGGGTCCGAAGCGATCATTGGCTTTTGCTGAGGCCAATGATTCACGCTTCGGGCTGGTAGGGTCCGAAGCGATCATTGGCTTTTGCTGAGGCCAATGATTCACGCTTCGGGCTGGTAGGGTCCGAAGCGATCATGGTCTAGTGCCGTCGCTCCGCTCCCACCAAGAGAAGCCGCATGATTCCCCGCTACTCACGACCGGAAATGGCGTCCATC
The DNA here is from genome assembly GCA_050179995.1 of Hyphomicrobium sp. Taxonomy (GTDB): domain Bacteria; phylum Pseudomonadota; class Alphaproteobacteria; order Rhizobiales; family Hyphomicrobiaceae; genus Hyphomicrobium_C. Next base: position 6,940 of record JBFXEP010000053.1, on the reverse strand, counting down.
TGGACGCCCGAGTCGCGCTTTCGCATCTGGTTCGAGATCGAGGCGCACGCCGCGGCGGCGATGGCGGAGATCGGCATCATCCCCAAGGAGGCCGCGCAGGCGATCTGGGAACGCGGCTCGAAGGCCGCCTTCGACACGGCGCGGATCGACGAGATCGAGGCGGTGACCAAGCACGACGTCATCGCGTTCCTGACGCACCTCGCCGAGCACGTGGGGCCTGAAGCACGCTTCGTGCACCAGGGCATGACGTCCTCCGACGTGCTCGACACCTGCCTCAACGTGCAACTCGTGCGGGCGGCCGACCTGCTCATCGCCGACACCGACCGGCTGCTGGCGGCGCTCAAGACGCGCGCCTTCGAACACAAGGACACCATCACCATCGGCCGCAGCCACGGCATCCACGCGGAGCCGACGACGTTTGGGGTGAAGGTCGCTTACGCCTACGCCGAGTTCGCACGCGCACGCGAGCGCCTCGTCGCGGCACGGCGGGAGGTCGCGACGTGCGCCATCTCCGGCGCAGTCGGCACCTTCGCCAACATCGACCCCTATGTGGAAGCGTACGTGGCGGACAAGCTCGGCCTGGTGCCGGAGCCTGTCTCGACGCAGGTGATCCCCCGCGACCGGCACGCCATGTACTTCGCGACGCTCGGCGTGCTCGCCTCGTCCATCGAGCGGCTCGCGACCGAGATCCGCCATCTGCAGCGCACCGAGGTGCTCGAGGCCGAGGAGTTCTTCTCGGCCGGGCAGAAGGGCTCCTCCGCCATGCCGCACAAGCGCAATCCGGTGCTGTCCGAGAACCTGACGGGCCTCGCGCGCATGGTTCGCGCCTATGCGCTGCCCGCCATGGAGAACGTCGCGCTCTGGCATGAGCGGGACATCTCGCACTCCTCCGTCGAGCGCATGATCGGTCCGGACGCCACGGTGACGCTCGACTTCGCGCTGGCCCGCCTCGCGGGCGTGATCGAAAAGCTCGTCGTCTACCCGGACACCATGAAACGCAACCTTGCCAAGCTCGGGGGGCTTCACAACTCGCAGCGCGTGCTGCTCGCGCTGACGCAGGCCGGGGCCTCGCGCGAGGAGGCCTACGCGCTCGTGCAGCGCAATGCCATGAAGACCTGGGAGAAAGGCCTCGACTTCCTCACCGAGCTCAAGGCGGACAAGGACGTGACGGCGAAGGTGCCGGCCAGGAAGCTCGAAGCGATGTTCGACGACGCCTATCACCTGAAGCACGTCGATACGATCTTCGAGCGCGTGTTCGGGACGGCCTAACGGACATTGCACCCGCATGGGATCGCCGCCGTCTCTCTCCCGCATGGTCGGGTACGCGTGCGCAGCGCTCGGCGCCGCGTTCTTCTCGACCAAGGCCATCTTCATCAAGCTCGCCTTCGAGGACCAGCTCGACGCGGCGCTGTTCCTCGCCTACCGCATGATCTTCGCGACGCCGATCTTCGCCGCCGTCGGCGTGTGGGCCTACGCGGTGCGCCGCGCGAAGGGACTGCCGCCGGTTGCCTCGCGCGACGTGGCGTGGGCGGCGGCCATGGGCTTCCTCGGCTACTACGTGGCGTCGGCGTTCGACTTCGCGGGCCTCGAATTCATCAGCGCGCAGCTCGAGAGACTGGTGCTCTTCACCTACCCGATCTTCGTCATGCTGATCGGGGCGGCGTTCTACGGCCAGCCGTTCACAGCGTTCTCGGTCGCAGCCGCGCTCGTCACCTACATCGGGCTGACGATCGTCTTCACCGCGGACCTCCCTGCCGGGGGACGCGCCACGGCCGTCGGCACGCTGCTCGTGCTCGGGGCCGCCATCTCGTTCGCCTGGTACCAGATCCTCGCCAAGCGCTTCATCGTCTCGCTCGGCAGCGCGCTGTTCACGAGCATCGCGCTCACCTCGGCCGGCGTGTTCTGCGTCCTGCATCAGGCGGTGTTCGGCACCGGGAGCTTTGCCGCCTCGCCCCGATTCCTGTGGCTCGCGCTCGGTTGCGCCATCGTGGCGACCGTGCTGCCGACGTTCCTCCTGAGTGCGGGCCTGGCGCGGGTCTCGGCGCAGGCCGTGTCGATGATGGGAACCGTCTCGCCCGTCGTGACGATCGCGCTCGCGATTGCGATCCTCGGCGAGCCCTTTACGGTCGCCGATGCCGTCGGCTCGGCGCTCGTGCTCGCGGGCGTGGGGCTCTTCACCTTCGGCGACAGCCGGGCGGCGAAGCCCTCGGTGCGCAAAGAAGAGGCAGCCGCCGACCTCCCCGCCGGAGGCGCCCCGCCCTGACGGCAAAGTGTGAAAGTGTTGGGAGCGGACCCTGCGTGAGGTAGTATGTGCAGATGGCTGACCTTTCGTTGCCCTCCCGAAATCCCGAGCTTCTGCGCCGTGCCGGCGTCACGCTGGCGCTGCTTGCGGTCGTCTACGCGGGGAGCTGGGTGCCGCTGCCCGGTGTCGATGTGGAGCCTCTTATCGGTCCCACGCCGGTGCACAACACCGCCGTCCAGCGCCTCTCCCTCATGTCGCTCGGCATCACGCCGCTGCTCTCGGCCTTGATCCTGGCCGAGGTGGCGATGATCGCCGCGCCGCCGTTCAGACGCTGGGTGGGGGTCGGGAACAACCGTGATGTGCTCGCCGAGTGGACGACGGTCGTGGCGCTTCTGCTCGCGGCCTACCAGGCGAACGGCATTGCGGTTGCGCTCGAGGGCATCCGCGGGCTCGTCGACGCGCCAGGACTCATCTTCCGCATCGGCATCGTGGTGTCGCTGGTCGGCGCCACCGCGCTCCTCATCTGGCTCGCATCCCTCGTCAGCCGGCACGGCATCGGGAACGGGTTCTGGATTCTGGTCGCGCTGCCGCACGTCGCGTCGTTCGTGCAGGCGCTGATCGCACAGGGCACGCACTGGGGGCCGGCGGGCCTCCTCAGCGTTGCCACCAGCATTGCATTCCTCGCGCTTGCGGCGGCGGTGCTCGCTGCCTTGACTCTCACGACACCGCCGCTCGCCGACCCCGAGGAGGTTCCCTGGGCGATCATTCTCGGCTTCGGCGCGGCGAGCGTGCTGCTTTTCGCTCCCGTGCTTCTGCTGTGGCTTGCCGGCGCCGACGTGTCGGGCTTCGATCTCGAGGCGATGCTCGCCAGCCGAAGCGCAATCCTGCTGCCGGTGCTGACGGTTCCGCTGGTGATCCTGCTCAGGCGCCGCAGCTTCGGCAGCGCGCCCTGGGCGGCGCCGGCCATGCCGCTCGCGCTCGCCGTTGCGTGTCTCGTCGCGGCGGCGACGGCGTTTGCGTACCTGCCGGACCCGCCGCTCTTTCCGCCGCCTGCGGTGCCGCTCATGCTGGCCGCGGTCGGCCTCGCGGTCGCATCGAGCTTGCGCGCGGGCAAAGCATCCGGCACGACATAGCCCGCTTCTGGAAATCTTTCAGCGCGAGGCTTCATGCGAACTTCGGATGTCGACATCCTGATCGTCCCCGGCTGGTCGAGCTCGGGGCCGGATCACTGGCAGACCCGCTGGGAAAAGACGCTCAAGACGGCGCGGCGCGTCGAGCAGGACAACTGGGTCGAGCCCGAGCGGGAAGCCTGGGTGGGGCGCATCATCGAGGCGGCGGTCGAGAGCACACGGCCCGTGGTGATCGTCGCGCACAGCCTCGGCGTGGCCGCGCTCGTGCACATGGCGCAGCGCCTCCCGAAGGGATTTCTGTCGGGGGCCTTCCTGGTTGCGCCGGCGGATGTCGACAACGCGGACCTATGGCCCGAGACGGAGGGGCTGAGGCTCGATGCTGCGCACAGCGGGTTCGCGCCGTTGCCGCTTACGCCGCTGCCCTTCCCGTCGATCCTCGTCGCGTCGACGACGGATCCCTACTGCAGCATCGAGCGCGCGGGCGAGATGGCGGAGGCGTGGGGATCGACGTTCGTCGAAGCGGGCGACATGGGGCATGTCAACGGCGCGTCGGGCCATGGTCCATGGCCCGACGGCGTACTGCGCTTCGGCGCGTTCCTGCAGGGGTTGTCTGCCTAGACTGTGACGCGCGCTAGGGCCTTTCCGCTTTTCATGGAATCGCGGAAAGCCCCTAGGTCCTTGTCTTGTCGTGCTTCTTATCGGACTTGGTTGCTCGCATGGCTTCGCCATGACCGGTTCCCATCCCCGGATCAAGTCCGAGGACATGCTTTTCCGGAAGCACTCTAGGCTTTGCTGGCCTCGACCTCGCGCACGGCGGTGGCGAGGAACTCGCCCATCACCTTGCGCACCTCGGCCTCCTCGACGGCGATGCCGCCGTCGGCGAAGTCCTTCAACACCTTGCGCACGACGTCGTCGTCGCCCTTCTCGGCGAGGTCGGCCTTGCGCACGGCCTTGATGTAGTCCTCAAGCGCGGTGCCCGTGATGCCGAGCCTCGCTGCCGCCCACTCGGCCAGCATCTTGTTGCGCCGGCTCTCGGCCTTGAACTTCAAATCCTGGTCCAGCGCGAACTTCTTCTCGTAGGCTTTTTCTCGATCGTCGAACGTCGTCATGACCCGTCTCCACCAGGGATTGCCGGAGGCCGTATGTTCCGGATTTGTTCACGTCCAATATCGTGTTGTATGGGGCTTCGGCGTCGCCCTTGCCCGGGAGCGGTAACCCGACGTGGCTGACAAATCAACGGCTTGCCATCCCTAGGGTGCGGACCGCTCCCGCGGCCCTCGTTTAGATTGTTTCTGCCCCCTGCTTCAGCTAGTGTCCAGGGCGTGTTTTCTGAGCGTTCCGCCGCCCCCAACGAAGACGAGAACTCCCAAAATCTCGCTGGAAGATCAACGGGTCGGCGACCTCTCGGGACAGCCGTCCTTTTCAACTTAGATTGAGCATGAGCGTGATCGTCAAGGGACCAGGATCGATGAACAAGCGGCGTCGAATCTACGAGGGCAAGGCCAAGGTTCTCTATGAGGGACCGGAGCCTGGCACCCTCATTCAGCACTTCAAGGACGACGCGACCGCCTTCAATGCGAAGAAGCATGCGCTCATCGAGGGCAAGGGCGTGCTCAACAACCGCATCTCCGAGTACATCTTCCAGCGGCTCGGCGAGATCGGCGTGCCCACGCACTTCATGAAGCGCCTCAACATGCGCGAGCAGCTCATCCGCGAGGTGGAGATCATTCCGCTCGAGGTGGTGGTGCGCAACGTCGCCGCCGGCTCGCTCTCGACGCGCCTCGGCCTCGAGGAGGGCACGCAGCTGCCGCGCTCGATCATCGAGTTCTACTACAAGGCCGACAACCTCAACGACCCGATGGTGTCGGAGGAGCACATCACCGCGTTCGGGTGGGCGACGCCGCAGGAGATCGACGAGATCATGCAGCTCGCGCTGCGCGTCAACGACTTCCTCGTCGGCCTCTTCCTCGGCATCGGCATCCGCCTCGTCGACTTCAAGGTCGAGTTCGGCCGCCTGTGGGACAACGAGCAGGTGCGCATCGTGCTCGCCGACGAGATCAGCCCCGACTGCTGCCGCCTGTGGGACATCTCGTCGGGCGACAAGCTCGACAAGGACCGCTTCCGCCGCGATCTCGGTGGTGTGCTCGAGGCCTACCAGGAGGTGGCGCGCCGCCTCGGCGTGCTGACCGAGCAGCGCCCGCCGAAGGGCGTGGGCCCGGTGCTGGTCGCCTCCAATCCCGGCGGAAAGCCGAACTGAATTGGGCAGTAGGCAGTAAGGCAGGAGGCAGTAAGGGCGACAGTCCGGCTGCCTCATTGCGTTACTGCCTCACTTGCTTCACCGCCGAGGAACCATGAAAGCCCGCATCAAGATCACGCTCAAGAACGGCGTCCTCGACCCGCAGGGGAAGGCCATCCAGAACGCGCTCGGTGCGCTCGGCTTCGCGGGCATCGACGACGTGCGCCAGGGCAAGTACATCGAGGTGGATGTCGCCGGCATGAGCGAGGGAGAGGCGCGCGAGGCAGTCGAGCGCATGTGCCGCGACCTGCTCGCCAACACCGTGATCGAGAACTACACGTTCGAGCTGGCGCCCTGACGGGCGGCTTGGCTCGTGCGCCAGGACACTTGGAGCAAGGGCACATGCTGCGCGCATCCGTCATCGTCTTCCCCGGGTCCAACTGCGACCGCGACGTGAAGACGGCGATCGAGGCCATCACCGGCTTTCCGGTGAAGATGGTCTGGCACGGCGACGCGACGGTGCCGGCGTCCGACTTGATCGTGCTGCCGGGCGGCTTCTCCTATGGCGACTATCTGCGCTGCGGGGCCATGGCCGCACACTCGCCCATCATGCGCGACGTCATCGCCAAGGCGAAGAAGGGCACGCCAGTGCTCGGCATCTGCAACGGCTTCCAGATCCTCTGCGAGTCAGGGCTGCTGCCCGGCGTGCTGATGCGCAACCGGTCCTTGCATTTCATCTGCCGCGACGTGCACCTCAGGGTCGAGAACGATACGGGCTTCTTCACCAGGTGCTATCGCAAGGGCGAGGTGATCCGCGTGCCGATCGCGCACGCGGAGGGCAACTACTTCGCCGACGAGGAGACGCTCGACCGGCTCGAGGGCGAAGGCCAGGTGGTGTTCCGCTATTCCGATGCCGAGGGCAACGTCACGCCCGAGACGAGCCCCAACGGCGCGCAGCGCAACATCGCGGGCGTCTCCGACGCAAGCGGGCGCGTCCTCGGCATGATGCCGCATCCGGAGCGGCTCTACGAGAAGATGCTCGGCGGCACCGACGGGCGGCGCATGTTCGAGAGCGCGCTTCTCTCCGCCGTCGAGGCGATGGTGTAGGCCGAGGCAGCGGGCAACAGGCAGCGGACCTAACGCTGCTGCCTGCTCCCTCCAGCACTGCAAAGCAAAGGGGACGGATCTTGCGATCCGTCCCCTTTTTTCCTCCGGCCTCGGCCGGAGTGGTTCGGTACCCGGCATCTCACCGGGAAGGCCGAACTCAACGCTGCTTGGTGTTGCGGCCCGTGGCGGGCTGCCAAACCTGAAGGAGCGCGAGCAGAACGGCTT
>JBFXEP010000052.1:0-12148 GCA_050179995.1 Hyphomicrobium sp. | reverse complement strand
TGGAGCTACTCCAACCACTACACGAAGGGCAAGTTCGTGGCCGACAATGTGTGGGACGCCAACGCCGTCTCGAAGCAGTGCGGCGCCGCCGTGATGCTGAAGGCGCTGGTCGAAGGCGGACACATCGCGCCGCCGGTGTGAGGGCTTTGCTGGCCGGCTACTCAGGGATGTCAGGCTCGACGAGGCGCGCAAGCTGCACGAGGGATTGCTGCCAGCCGATGTAGCAGGCTTCCGGCGGGATCACGCTCGGCACGCCGGCCTGCTCGATGTCAATCTCCGTGCCCACGGAGACCGCTTTCAGCGTCACGGTCACGGTCATGACGCCCGGCAGATTGGGATCGTCGAAGCGATCGGTGTAGCGAAGGCGCTCGTGGGGTACGAGCTCGAGGAACTCCCCTCCGAATGAGTTGCTGTTGCCGGTCGTGAAATTCGTGAACGACATCCTGAACGAACCGCCGACCTTGGCGTCCATGTGCTCGACATGGCACGTAAAGCCGTAGGGAGGCAGCCATTTGGCCATCGCATCCGCCTCGATGAACGCGCGGTAGACCTTCTCGGGCTTGGCGGCGAAGACGCGGTGCAGCCGGATGGTGTTGCTCTGAGGTTTCTTGGCCATTTTCGTTTCTCACTTTTTACTGTTGGAGCGGGGGCGACGTTGCCCAAGCTTTCGCTATCAAGACGCTCGACACCCGCCCGATCCGACATCCCAGCGCAGGCGATCGCGAACTAACCCAGCCCCACGCCGCACGCGGCGGGCCAAGAAAGGCCGGCCTGGGTTTCGCCGCGGGGCTTGTACTCGCAGCCGATCCAGCCGGCGTAGCCCGCCCTGTCGATGAGCGCGAATAGGCGCGTGTAATCCACGATCGCGTTGCTCGGCTCGCCGCGATCGGGCGGATCGGCGCATTGGATGTGGCGCGCGCGAGACACGAACTCGCGGATGGCGCCCTCGACGTCGCCCTCCATCAGGTGGCGATGATAGAGGTCGAGCTGGAGGCCGAGGTTCGGCGCCGCCACCTCGTCGAGGACATCTCGCGCGTCGGCGGTGCGCGTCAGGAAATAGCCCGGCATGTCGCGCGTGTTGATGGGCTCGATCAGGATATCGACGCCGAGCGGCGCGGCCCATTCCGCCGCGAGGCGCAGGTTGGCGACGTAGGCTTCGCGCGTCGCGCCGTGGTTCGCGAGCCCGGCCATGGCGTGCAGGCGTGGGCAGCCGAGCGCCTCGGCGTAGCGCAAGGCGAGGTCGACGGCGGAGGCGAACTCGTCCTCGCGGCCGGGGAGCGCCGCGAAGCCGCGCTCGCCCTTGTCCCAGTGTCCAGGCGGGAGATTGAACAGCACGAGCGACAGGCCGTTGGCCTCGAGGCGAGCCTTGATCTCGTCCGCCGGCACGGCATAGGGGAACATGACCTCGACGCCCTTGAAGCCCGCGCGGGCGGCGGCCTCGAAGCGGTCGAGGAACGGCAGCTCCGCAAAGAGGAAGCTCAGGTTGGCGGCAAAGCGCGGCATATCAGTTCTGCTCGTTGGGTGCCCGCACTCAATCGAACGACGGGCGGGACTGGCGCAGCTTCTTCACGCCGCCGCGCTTCACCTTGGTGTCGACGCGGCGCGCCTTGGCGGCGCGGCCCGGCTTGGTGGCGATGCGCTTCTTCGGCACATAAAGAGCCTCGCGGACGAGCGCGACGAGACGGGCGCGCGCATCCTCACGGTTGCGCTCCTGGGTTCGGTGGCGTTCGGCGCGGATGACGAGCACGCCGTCGTCGGTCACGCGCCGGCCGGCGATGCGCACGAGGCGCGTGCGCACGGCCTCGGGCAGGCTCGGCGAGCGGCGCACGTCGAAGCGCAGCTCGACCGCCGTCGAGACCTTGTTGACGTTCTGGCCGCCGGGGCCGGACGCGCGAATGAAGCGCTCCTCGAGCTCGCGGTCGTCGATCGAAATGGTGTTCGATATCTCGAGCATGGTCAGCGTTTAGCAGACATTAGGGCGGCGTAAACGAATTTTCGGCGCAGATGGCGAGGCCGCCGCCTGTCTCGCAGGGAACTGACAGCGGAGCACGCGGCAGGGCATGATGAGGGCATTTGCACAGGCGTCGCATACCCGGAGGTTCCCCATGCTCTCGACGCTCGAACTCTTCATCAACGGCTTCGTGGCGTTCGCCGTGCTGCCGCTCGCCCTGGTGTCGCTCGCGACCGGGTCCAAGCCGCCCGAGGTCTCGGCGTTCGCCAAATACTACCGCGCCGAGAAGCACCTGATGCTGGCCAGCAACCTGTTCCTGCTCACGGTCGGCGCGACGGCCGTCGGCAAGCTCGTCGAGCACTTCGGCCTCGCCGATGCCGCGCATGCGGAGACGCTCAGGACCTGGATCAACATCCCGTTCCTGGCGATGCTCGTGATCTTCCTCGTCATGCTGGTCAGGGCGTGGCTCACGGTGCGCCGGATGGATCACCAGTCCAACGGCAGTCCTAAAGCCATGTGACGCAGGCGAGCGTCACGGCCAGCACGATGGCGGCGTCGAGCACGCCGCTCGAGCCTGTGAGCCAGGCGGCGAGGGCCGCGACGGCGACAAGCACGGGAAGCAGAAGCTCCGTCAGCACGAAGGTGGTCACGGCGATGTTCAAGGGCCCGCCGAGCACGCTCCGGCGTCTCTGCCAGGCGTGCAGGAGCACCGCACCCGCGAGCACGCCCCCCGCCACCGCCACCCACGGCCAGGCTGCGAGCTCCGGGCGCGCATAGGCGAGGATGCAGAGCCCCAGCACCACGAGCGCCAGCGCGGATGCGCCCGTTTTCCCTTGCATATGCCTTGCTCCCGCGGCGGCCGCCCCCTACGCGTCCATGAGCCGGCCGACGCAATCGGCCACGCCCTGCTGCCAGGGCGGAAGCCCGAAGCCGAACGCGCGCTCGAACTTGTCCGAGCTCAAGACGGAGTTGGCCGGCCGTGGCGCCAGCGTCGGGTAGGCGGCGGAGTCGATCGGCTCGAGGGCGGCGCCGGCGTGGCCCCGGCTCGCGGCGGAGCTCAAGATCTGGCCGGCAAGGCCATGCCATGACGTCGCGCCCGCGCCGGCCGCGTGGTAGATGCCCCACGGCGCCGCTTCGGCGGACGGCCCGGCGATGGCGCGTGCCACGTCCAGAATGGCAGCGGCGAGATGCGGCGCGTAAGTCGGGCTGCCGATCTGGTCGGCGACGACGCGGAGCGGCCCCGCGCTTGCGTCGGCGGCCAGCATCTTGGCGGCGAAGCTGCTTGCGCCAGGCCCGAAGACCCAGCCGGTGCGGATGACGACGTGGCGTGGGTTGGCCTCGATGACGGCAAGCTCGCCCTCGCGCTTCGTGCGGCCGTAGACCGTCGCCGGAGTGGGCAGATCGTCCTCCGCGTAGGGGCCGGCCTTGGTGCCGTCGAAGACATAGTGCGTCGAGAGGTGGATGACGGGCACGTTGCGCCGCGCGGCGGCACCTGCCAAGAGCCTCGCTCCGTCGCGGTTCAACGCAAAGGCGGCGGCTTCATCGGTCTCCGCCTGGTCGACGGCCGTGTAGGCGGCGGTATTGATGACGAGGGTGGGCGAAAGGTCGCCGAAGGCGCGCTCGATGGAGCGGGGGTCGCGCACGTCGAGTGCGGGGCGGCCGGCGGCCAGCGCCTTGATCTCGGGACGGGACGGAGCCGCCTCGATGAGGGCGCGTGCGACCTGTCCGTGCCAGCCGGCTATCAGCAAACGCATGGGCGAGGCGACCTGTGAAAGCTCGGCGGAGAAGAGCCCGCGATCATGGTCACTTTGAGGACGCCCATGCCTCCGGGCTCAGGCGCACACAGATAAACGCACGGGGTTGCCGGCTTCCGCGGCCGGCATCGGCACCGGCTGCAGCGGAGGCTGAGCGTGCATCGGCGGCTGGGGCTGCATGACCTGCTGGGGAGGCATGCCCGGCGGCGCCTGCATGGGTGCCTGCGCGTGCAACGGATGCGGCTGCTGCGGCATCGTCTGCTCGCGCATCATGCGCACCGTGGGGGCGAGGCCCGGGTGGCCGCCGAGCGCGCTGCCGACGATGTCCTGGTCCATGCCGTGCTCGAGGCATTCGTGGGCGAGGTCGTGGGCGTATTTCACCAGCGCCTCGTGGGTCGCGGCGTGGAAGGCCTCGACGAAGGCGGCGCGGGCACGGCTGCCGGCGACGAACCCGTCACTGCCGATCAGCTCGATGGTGTAGTCCGTGCCGGAGACGCGCGAGACGCCGAGGATCAGATTGCGCACGGCGCGAAGCTCGCGCTCGAACTCGAAGGCCAGATCCCTCTTCATGGCCATGAACACCGAAAGCTTGCCCATCTCACCGCTCTCCAAAATCGCGCAGATTCGCGTTGAGGTCCAAGCTCGGTTCATTCGCTTTACAAATGGTTAAACCGCGCCCCAATTTCGCACACGGAGCGGTATTTTTTCTGCAAACAAATCAGTCGGTTGATTGACTGACGTTTAACTCAATCGGTGATTAACTCCGCATCATCCGGCGTTCGTGAGCCATCGCCATTTTTTCAGGTCACGGACGATCTCGCGCGCGGCGTTGTGGCCGGGTACGCCGGTGACGCCGCCGCCGGGGTGCGCGCCCGAGGCGCAGAGGTAGAGGCCGGGCAGCGGCATACGGTAATCCGCATGACCGAAGACCGGGCGCAGCGCGAACAGTTGATCCAGCGCAAGCGCCCCGTGGAAGATGTCGCCGTCGATCATGCCGAAGCGCTCCTCGAGGTCGAGGGGCGAGAGGATCTGGCGAGCCAGGACTGCCGCTTTGAAGTTCGGCGCATGGCGGGTCACGGTGTCGATGACGCGATCGGCGAAAGCCTCCTTCTCGCGCGGGTCCGCCCAGGAGCGCGGCGCGGGAAGGTGGGGCGCCACATGCTGGACGAACAGGCTCGCCACATGGCGGTGCGGCGGCGCCAGCGTGCCATCGAGGGTGGAGGGGATCAGCATCTCGACGACGGGCTCGCTCGACCAGCCGTGCGTCCTGGCGTCGAGCCAGGCGCGCTCGAGGTAGCCGAGCGTCGGGCCGATAACGATGCCCGCCGTCAGCGCCGCCGCTGCATCCTGGCGCCCGGCGAGGCAGATGAAGCGCGGCAGCTCCGACAGGGCGACATTCATGCGGAACGAGCCCGAACCGGACTTCAAGCCCGTAAAGCGCGCGGCGAGCGAAGGTGCGACGGCGCCCACGGGCACCATGCGGGAGAAGAGGAGCTTCGGCGGGACGGCGGCGGCCACGGCGCGGGCGCGCACGGTCTCGCCGGACGCCAGCACGACGCCCGCGGCGCGGTCCTTCTCAACCAGCACCTCGCGCACGGCGGCGCCGGTGCGGATCGCCGCGCCCTTCTCGCGCGCGGCGGCGGCGATGGCTTCGCTGACGGCGCCCATGCCGCCCACGGCGTGGCCCCACACGCCGGCCTTGCCGTTCACCTCGCCGAAGCAGTGGTGCAGCAGCACGTAGGCGGTGCCGGGCGTCGAGGGCGCGGCGTAGGTGCCGACGATGCCGTCGAAGGCGAAGGCCGCCTTGATGGTGTCGTTCTCGAACCAGCGCGCGAGGTAGTCGGCCGCGCTTTCGGTGAAGAGGGAGGCGAGGTCGCGCTGCGTCTCGATCGGCAGGCCGAGGATCGATCGCGAGAGGCGTGCGCCCTTCCACAGCGCCGCGAGCCCGCCGCCGGCGTTGGGGGGCGTCTCGAGCACGAGGCGCCGCAACACGGAGGCGGCGCGGTCGAGCGCCGCGTCGTAGTCGGGAAGGCGCGCGGCATCCCGCCCGGAGAAGGCGGCGATGGCCTGCTGGCGCGCGGCGAGGCCGTACGGCATGACCAGCGCGCGGGTGTCATCCACCGGCCAGACGTTGGCGATCCCGCGCTCGAGGACCACCAAGCCGTGGCGCGCGAGGTCGAGATCGCGGATGACCTTGGGATTGAGCAGGCTCACGGTGTAGGCGGCGACGGAGTTCCTGAAGCCCGGATGGAACTCCTCGGTGAACGCGGCGCCGCCCGTGTGCGCGTTCTTCTCCAGCACGACGACCTTGAGCCCCGCAGCGGCGCAGTAGGCCGCCGCGACGAGGCCGTTGTGGCCGCCGCCGATGATCGCAACGTCGTAGTCGCTCATGGTCCTCTCGCGAGCCGCCGCGCCGAGAGGAGTAGAGCGCGATCGGATTTGATTGAACTGCGATCGCACTCTGGCTTTGATGAGACCTATGATTCACGCTTCGGACTGATAGGGTCCGAAGCGATCATGGTCCAGCTCAGCCCCAACTGCAAACGGATGTGTGGCAACGGCGCTTGCCGGTGCCGCCGATGGCGCAGTTGGACGCCACGTAGCGACAGACGCGGCAGCTGTAGGAGGAGAGGCAGCCGCGATAGCTGCCGCCCTTGGTGAAGCGGCAGGTGGTGATGGTCTGGCAGTCGCGGCCAGGATTGATCGTGCCGCCCGGCCCTTCCTGGGCGAAGCCGGAGCCTGAAGTCAGCGCGCCAGCGCCGAGGGACAACATCAGGGTGGCGGTGGCGAAGGTGGCCTTGCGCAACATGGTCATGGCGCTTGCCTCATGGCTTTGGTCCACGCGGCAAATTTTCTGCCTCTTTCCGGCGGCTGGCAACCGCAGACTCGCAACGGATACAGACTAGAGTAAACAGGCTGTTGGCGATGTTCCTTTTGTTTGCGCGCCTTCGGCACGACCTCCCCACCTCACAGGTCGGCTATTTCTTTTCCGCGCTGCCAGATCGCTTTGAGCCGCGGGTCTAGAAAAAAATCAACGGATACGTGAGGCCAATCCGCCTTGACGATGGCCGCCTCGGCGCGCGCGGCTTCCTGCTCGCCGCGGATCGCATGAGTGACGGCAAGCTGATAGTGGCATGTGATGAAGTCGGGATTGATTTCAACGCCGCGCCGGAAGGCAGCGATCGCACGATCGAAGTCGCCGAGCGCAAAGTGGCAGCAGCCGAGAACGTCGAAATAGCAGGCCGAGGGGTGCGGCTGCAGAAGCATCGCGGTCTCGATGTTGTGCAAGCTCTCCTCGCCATGACCGGTCGCGGCAAGAATGCAGGCCAGATAGAGCTTGGCCTCGGCAGATCTGGGATCAAGCGCGGCCGCGCGGCGGCCCGCAGAGATGGCGTTCTCGCCATCTTTGGATTCGAGCAACGACCAGCCAAGGATCGAATGCGCCAAAGGCAGTTGCTCGTCGAGCTCGATGGCGCGACGGGCATGCTGGATGGCAAGCTCGATCGCGGTTTTGGGCTCGGGCGCCCAATTGACGGACGTTTGGAAGACATAGGCGCGCGCGAGCCAGGCATGCGCGGTGGCATAGTGTGGATCGAGCGAAGTCGCGCGCGCGAAGTGGCGCTGTGCCTCCGCGCACGCTTCGCGCGTGTAGAGCCAGTATTTCTCGAGGCCGCGCAGCAACTGATGGTGAGCCTCGCTGCTGCGCGTGCCGAGCTGGCCTATGCGGACCGCCTCCGATGTCGTCGGTTCCACGGGGAGCGCACGAACGATGCTCCGACACAGCTCATCCTCGACTCTGAAGATGTCGTTGACGCTGCCTTCATAGCGTTCGGCCCAGAGGCTGCGATCGGTGGCTGTGTCGATGAGGTTGACCGACATGCGCATCCGCTCTTGCTCGGTATGCACGCTACCTTCGATCAGGTAGCGGACGCGAAGTGTCGCGGCGATGTGAGGCAGCGGCTCGCGGGTATTCCGGTAGGCAAACGAGGACTGGCGGGAGACGACGAACATGCTCGAGATCTTGGCAAGCTCGGTGATCAGCGTGTCGGCAAAGCCCTCTGCGAGATAGTCGTACTCGCGGCTAGCGCTCATGCTGGCGAACGGCAGGACGGCGATTGAAAGCCGCTCTTCCCCGAGATTCTGGGGTCGCGGGATCGGCGCATGATGCCCGTTCTGTGCCGGCGCGGCCGAGCCGTACGATGAGGAATCCGGCGATTCTGTCCGGCAGAAGGCGATGTGCGGCGTATAGGTGCCCTTAGGCAGCTCAATGCGAACGGGATCATCTCGACCCTCGGCCGAATAATACTCGCGCAGCTTCTCGCGAAGGCGGGCGGCCTCGATGCGCACGACGGGATCGGTGACGGGATCGAAGGTATTCGGACGGTCGAATACCTCCAAGGCGACGTAGTAGCCCTTCAGGCGATCGCCCCTGCCGGCGAGCGTTTCATTGACGATGAACTGCAGAAAACGCTGGCGTCGGCGGGATTGGGCGAACGGGCCGCTTTGAACTATGCGATCGAGCTGCATTCGGATCGCCAGCGCATCTTCATCACTGTGGCTCTTGTTCAAAGGGTGCGTCATGGCGAACTCCGGCAACTGGTCGGCAGGACGTAGTTGCATACAGTTACATACTAGGACTGCGTGTCTCCTGTTGTCATGATCCCGACGACACAAATCCAGTGTCCTATCAGGATTTGCAGGTGTCGTTCAGGTCATTGAAATCATGGGGAATTGCCAATGCGGAAAATTTCCATCGGTGGGGTTCGGGGAGTGGTGGCGCTGCTATTTTTCGCGACCTCGCCGGCGTTCGCGGGCGAGGCAATCAATGAGAGCGGGGCCATCGCCTGCTTTACCGACAAATGGGACGAGACCGAACCCGAAAAGGGGCACAAGCTCGTCGACTATGCCAGCCGATGCGTCATCATTCCCGACGATGAAGCGTCACCGAAGGTCAGCGAAAGCTGCGCCGGGACGTTCGAGTATATGCCGGACGGCAGCTGGAAGGGAAATGGAGGCTGCACCGATACCTATAAGTCGGGAGACACCAAGACCATCAGCTGGGAGGAAGGATCCCAGCTCAAGGAGTATGTCTACAAGGTTACCGGCGGCACCGGAAAATTCGAAGGTGCCACCGGCGGCGGAACCTACATGTACGAGAGCTTGACGGACAAGCTTGCGGGCGGAAGGCAGAAGGGGGAGGTCAAACTGCGCTGAGCCGCGCTGCCATGGACCAATGGCCGCGTCGACCGCTGAAAGCGGGCGTTGAGCCGCCGCGTGATCTTACCGATCTCTACGCGATCGCGATGTTCGCTCCCGGCCCATATCGGAAGTAAATTCGGGGCGCTTCGGTGAAGCGCCCCGTCAAAGTTCGAGATCGATGCTCGCCCTGCTACTCGGCGGCGAGCTTCTTGTCGGGCTGGACGAGCGACATGTAGTCGCCGAGCAGGGCCTCGGAGATCTGGCCCGGCTTGAAGGTGAAGTCGCCGATGGCGGAGACGGGCGTCACCTCGGCGGCGGTGCCGGTGATGAAGCATTCCGAGAAGGTCGCAAGCTCGTCGGGCAGGATGGCGCGCTCGCGCACCTCGTAGCCGCGCTTTTTGGCGAGCGCGATCACCGTGCGGCGCGTGATGCCGTCGAGGAAGCAATCGGGGTCGGGCGTGTGGATGACGCCGTCCTTGACGAGGAAGATGTTGGCACCCGTGCATTCGGCGATGCGGCCGCGATAGTCGAGCATCAAGGCATCCGCCAGCCCCGCGCGCTCGGCGCGGTGCTTCTCGACGGTGCAGATCATGTAGAGACCCGCGGCCTTGGCCTTGGTCGGCGCGGTGGCGGGGTCCGGCCGGCGATACTTGGCGAGGCCGATGCGGATGCCCTTCAAGCGCTCCTCCATCGGGAAGTAGGAGCCCCAGTCCCAGGCGGCGATGGCGAGATGGATCCTGGTCTTCTGGGCCGAGACGCCCATCTGCTCGCTGCCGCGCCAGGCGATCGGGCGTACGTAGCAGTCGGTCAGCTTGTTGGCGGCGATCGTCTCGCGGCAGGCCTGGTCGATCTCGGCCACGCTCTGCGGGAGCTCGAACTCGAGGATGTGCGCGCTGTCGACGAGACGCTGCGAGTGCTCGGTGAGCTTGAAGATCTCCCCTCCGTAAGCGCGCTCTCCCTCGAAGACGGCGCTGCCGTAATGCAGAGCGTGGGTCAGGATATGGATGTTGGCCTCGCGCCACGGAACGAGCTGGCCGTCCATCCAAATGAAACCGT
The DNA here is from genome assembly GCA_050179995.1 of Hyphomicrobium sp. Lineage (GTDB taxonomy): Bacteria > Pseudomonadota > Alphaproteobacteria > Rhizobiales > Hyphomicrobiaceae > Hyphomicrobium_C. Next base: position 2,188 of record JBFXEP010000052.1, on the reverse strand, counting down.
CGCGATCGTGGAAGGGAACGATCTCAGCCATGATGACGTCCTATTCGGCTCCGTATTGAGGCGGCAAAAGCGGGCGTGGCGCCCCTTTCCGAACCCCTCGCGGCGCACCGTTCGGCGCGCGGGATGGCGGGGGCCTCGCATCCCCTCGGCGCCGGGTGCAGAGTGCGTCCGGCGCCTTCGAAATGACTTGCCAGGAGTACCAATGGCCTTCAAATATGTCAACATGGCTGACATAACTCGAGACCGTTCGGCGGCGCGGCGCAGCGGGTCCTCGCGCGAGGGCGCGGAGGAGGCCCAGCCGGCGCAGCCCAGCGCCGATCTCATCACGCATGTCGAGCTTCTCTTCTTCGCGTATCGCGATTTCACGGGCGATCCCGACGCGGTGCTGGCTCAATACGGCTTCGGGCGCGCGCATCATCGCGTCCTGCACTTCGTTTATCGCAACCCCGGCCTCAGAGTTGCCAACCTTCTCGAGATCCTGAAGATCACCAAGCAGTCGTTGTCGCGCGTCCTGAAGCAGCTCATCGGAGAGGGCTTCATCACGCAAAGGGCGGGGGCTGAGGATCGGCGCGAGCGCCTGCTCTACGCCACGCTCAAGGGAACGCGGCTCGCGGAGCGGCTCATGGCGCTGCAGGTCAGCCGTGTGGCGGCGGCGCTCAAGGCGGCCGGGCCCGATGCGGAAGCGGCAACGAAGCGCTTCCTGCTCGCCATGATCGCCGACGACGACCGTGCGCAAGTCGAGGCTCTGGTGCGCATCGCGGAGGCCGGGGCCAAGACCAGCGAAGAGGATCGCTCATGAGCTCGCAGACCGGCCAACGCGCGCAACCGCTGCCGGACGACGCGCCGCACGTGCTCATCGTCGACGACGACCAGAAAATCCGCGACCTGCTCGCGCGCTATCTCTACGCGCAGGGCTTCCGGGTGACGACGGCGGGGGATGCGGCCATGGCGCAGGCCTCGCTCAGGGGACTCGACTTCGACATCGTGCTGCTCGACGTGATGATGCCCGGCATCAGCGGCCTCGAGCTCGCACGCGAGATCAAGCGCGAGCGCGACATCCCGATCTGCATGCTGACGGCGCGGGCCGAGCCCGAGCAGCGCATCGAAGGGCTCGAGGTCGGCGTCGACGACTACGTGCCGAAGCCGTTCGAGCCGCGCGAGCTTCTCTTGAGGCTCAGGAACATCCTCCGGCGCGGGCAGGCGGCGCAGCCGGCGCCGCCCCCGCCATCGGACGAGGTGCGCATGGGCACGCTCGTTTTCCATATCTCGCGCGGTGAGTTGCGGCGCAACAACGAGACCATCAAGCTCACGGAGCGCGAGCGTGACCTGTTGCGCCAGTTCGCGCAAAAGCCCGGCGTGCCGATCCAGCGGCACGAGCTCGCCACCGAGGACACCACCGGCAACGACCGGGCGATCGACGTGCAGATCAACCGGCTACGGCGCAAAATCGAAACCGACCCCTCGAACCCCGTCTACCTGCAGACGGTGCGCGGGAAGGGGTACATCCTTTACTCGGACTAGATCCGCTTGGACCTCTTGGGCCCCTTCACGAACGCCTCGGGCCGCGCCGGCCGCGCATTCCGGTCTTTCGCGGACGCGGCCGCTCCGGCGCTCGAGCAGCTCAGGGCGTGGCAAAAGGGCTTCTTCGGTCTGCTCGCCGACTCGATGCCCAAGGGCCTCTACGCGCGCGCCCTCATCATCATCATCGCTCCCATCGTGGTGCTCGAAGGCGTGATCGCCTTCGTGTTCATGGAGCGGCACTGGCAGAACGTGACGCGGCGGCTTTCCGAGACGACGGCGCGCGACATCTCGGCCTTGATCGAATTCTACGACAAGTCTACGCCCACGGACTACGACGAGATCATCCGCATCGCGCGCGACCGGCTCAACCTTTCCATGCAGATCCTGCCGCCGGGCGACCTACCCGAGGCGCGGCAGAAGCCGTTCTTCGACCTTTTGGACCGGGCGCTCTCGCGCGAGATCTCGCGGCAGGTCAAGCGCCCGTTCTGGATCGACACGGTGGGGCAGTCGCGGCACGTCGAAATCCGCGTGCAGCACGCGGATTCCATCCTGCGCTTCCTCGCCGTGCGCACGCAGACCTATGCCTCGAACTCGCACATCTTCCTCTTGTGGATGGTGGGATCGAGCGTGATCCTGCTCACGGTCGCCATCCTCTTCCTGCGCAACC
>JBFXEP010000051.1:0-12202 GCA_050179995.1 Hyphomicrobium sp. | reverse complement strand
GTGAGCGAGAGCCGAAATCAAAGCTATGGGACGAATAGAAGTGATCCGACTTCAGTATGGCGCGCAGCATTTCGACTCCCATCGAACGTTCGTTCGTGTCTTCCGATTGAAGGAGACGCTTGAGAAGCCGTAGCCGCATTTCAAGCGGCGCATGGGTGCCCGACAGCGCGATTTGAAACAGCGAGGCAGCCACCTTTGTGGGGTGGTCATCCCCTTTGGTTCCATCTCCCTCGCCAGTTGCGCGGGCCAAGGCAACAAGCAAATCAACGGAACGCTCGAAGTCGCTGGGATCGTAGGCGAGGGAACGGAGAAGACCAGAAATATAGACGCTGTCGTGCAGCGCCTCTTCTTCTGCATTCACCAGGGATCTCTCGATCGCCGCCAGCGCGGCTTTCGGGCTCACCGGGGCGACGTTGGCAAACATCGCACGTTCGTCTTCCTCAAGGTTCGGCACATCGGCAAGCAAGCCACCCGGAGCGAACCATTCTTCTACTACCGTCTTTGCCTCCTTGCTGGTGTCGAGAAATCCTAGGCGCCTTGAGAAAGAGCGACGCAATCGCACGGGGGCACCCGTAACAAGCGCGGCCTTGACGGTCGCCAGAGGAATATCCTGAAGGGCCAGCAAAGCGAGGCGGTTCGCCACGGCATGCGGTAACACCGCTCTCCATTCCGAACGCTCCTGAAGTAGATCACGTCTTTTGAGTTCGGCGACACCCCCGTGGACGTCTTGGACTGACTTGCCGGCCAAGCCAGCCAGAACCGGAAGCTCGGCGCCCTCGCCTTCCGTCTTCACGCCTTCAAATGAATAAACGAGCGAGAAAACGCAGGCGATCGCGAGCAGGTCCGGATCGTGCTCATGGCGCTGCTGGAATAGGCGTATGAATAGTTCGGCATCGGTCAGGTCGGAAATCGACTCCTGTTTGCCTACCGTGGCCGCCAGCGCAAGCGCAAGGCGAGCGTTGCCGCCGGATCGCTCTGCGATGGTATGCGCGTCGACTTGAGAGATGGTCGGATACCGCCGTTCAACCAGCTTTTCGATCACGCCTATCGATGATGTCTCCAACGAGAAAACATCCGTGCCTTCGGTCTGATCCTCCCGAATATCGTACTCGACAGTGATGAGGCTGACTTGAGACTTCGCCGCCGTCACCAGCTCCATCAAGCGCCGGTGCAGAGTAGCCGGACAATTGTCGACGATGAGGATAGCGCGGGTCTGGCCTGCATTGAGATCGGATACCAAGGCCGTCGAAGGCGGGTTGGGCTCGTCCGCTTCGTTCGTGTAGACCGCCAGGGAACGATCGAGACTGGCGGTCCCGATATTCTCGTCGAAGAGCGCCTCGCAAAGGCGCGTCTTGCCAACCCCCGACAATCCGACCAGCCGCACGGACTTCCCCGGCTGGCGGAGAAGATCGCGAATGCGGTCGATGCCGGCAATCGCGCCTAGCCCGTCCTCTTCGCCCGCTCTACCCGTAGCGATACGGGCATGATCATCGAACAGATAGGCGCTGTCGGCCCCGGCGGGCGCATAGGACCAGGATCCGAAGGATTGCCAGCCCTGGAGCGCCTTACCGATGCGCTCACGCACCCAGGGAATGATCCCCGGATGATCCCTCACCCACGTTGCGATCCTGTTGCGATCGTAAAAGTCGGTCGTGAGATTGGCGCCTCCGACAACACCATGCATTGCCTCGGCCATGGCCTTTTTGCGGGCCGTTAGCGCCGAGTGGGCTGTGGAGCCGGTTGAGCTCACAATGACATACGCGCCTGACGCCTTGGCGAGATCGGCAATGGCAGGCCTCAGGTTTCCATCGGGCTTCATCTCCTTCAGGATTTCTGCCTTGGGCATGTCGGGCTTCTTGACCTGAAACCCGGTCTGTACCTTGGGGATATACCCATCAATAGCGGTGCCGTTGGGCAGCGCGACATGGACGTCGAGCCCGCCGTCCTTTGCGGTCTGATTGCCGCCCCATGTGACGTAGGAAGTCGAGTGACCGCGCCGGCGAAGATCGGCTTCGCAGAGGCGACCGATCAGCGTCCGAAGGTCAGTGTCGTTCAGAAGGGCAATGTCGTCCCCGGTGATTTCGAACATGGATTGAGGCCCGGGCCTACTTCAGTTTATCAATGAAAACGGTCAACACCTATGTCCACACACTCGCCCCAAGAACCAGAGTACCAGTAGCGCGCCGAAGATCCGCCCAACTTCCGCGCCATGTCGCAGTCCGTCAGCGTCCGCTGTTGATGAAGTCCTGAGCTGCCTGGCCCGGGCGCCAGTCACCGGGATCTGTTCGCATTTCCCCGTTGGCGTGGGCCCCGTGCTGGTTTTGGCTGGAGGAGATTGCCTGGACGGCCGTTGTCAAAGCGCCTGCCGTTGCTCGAAGCTGATGCAGCACGGCTGCGAAAGCCCAGAACATCACCGCGAAGGAAATTGCGAGACATGCGAGTATCTCGTGAATCGCGCTTTTCGCGCTCGTCAAAACTCCCATTCCGGCAAAGGTCCACAGCATGCCGGCAAGTATGAGAAATGTTTGCATTGGTTCGCGCTCCCTGCTGCCGTGCCGCTTTTCATCGGGCAGGCATTAACGCGCCTACTGCACCCCGCGAAACGGTATCGTTTGTGGGCTCACGTTGCCACGTTCTCCTCGAGATACACACAACGGACTGCGCCTGAACCTTCGCGCCTAGGTCTCTGCGAGGCCCACACCCTTGATCCGATGGGGACTGATCCGCGCTCGGTTGGCCGCAGCCGTGTAGCCCATGACGATCGGAACCGATTTATGCCCGGTGACGCTCATGATCGCCTGGACGCTGGCGCCCGCCTCGGCCGCCGTGGTGCAGAAGCCGTGACGAAGGGAGTGGCCGGAATAGAGCTCGGCTTCGCGCCGGGCGACGGCGGCCGGCACGCCCTTGCGCTCGAAGTGCTCGGCGACGCGCCGTTGGATGATGCCGGTGATGCTTTGCGGATGCAGTCGCTCGGCGGCGATCTTGCCGCCTTTTAGGATACGCCGCAGGACCGGCTCACCCGGCTTGACGCCGGCGAGAGCAATCCACCGCTCGATCGCCCTCACTGCAACTTCGCTCCCGTCGCGGGGCACGGTCGAGACCAGCGGCTCGCCTGCCTGGGTCTTGTGCCGGATAAGGGTAACAGTCAGAGCATGAGCATCGCTGGAAAGCACGCCGTCGCCGTCACCCAGGCGATCGAGATCGAGGCCGGCCAGTTCGGAGCGGCGGCGCGCGAACGCATAGCCAAGCGACAGCAGGGCGGCATCGCGGACCTCGAACGGTGTGTCGCCCAAGGCCGCAATGACCTCTATGAGCAACCCAGCGCGAAGCGGAGCCGCCTTGGCGATCTTCTCAGCCTTCTCGCGCCGGATGCCTTTGAGCACCATGCGCAACTCGGCGGCACCGGCATCGAACGCCACGTTGTTCGCCTGATGAATGGCGCCGATCGCGGCGAGTGCCGTCCTGAGCGTCGCAATCGCCTGGCCGCGGGCGCCAGCCTTGCGGCGCTTCCCGCCGACATCGCCCTCCGTCGCGCGCTGGGCGATCCAGTTCGCCACGGCCGTCGTGTCAGCGGGGAGTGGCGAGAGGCCGCCCGCCTGGCAGTGGGCCGTCCAGAGCCGCCACTGTGCCGCATAGGCCCGCCGCGTGTTCTCGGCGAGCGACGCCGCCGCGAAGGCGCGAGCGCTTTCCGAGAGACCAGAGTGCGGAGCGACCTGCCCATTGTTGTAGGTAACGACGATCGAGTTCATGGCTTCCCCGTTGAGCCGATAGGTAGTGATAACCACCTATTGTCAAACCCAATATAGGGATATAAAACATCCCCGTCAAGGGATACCATTGACCCCTATCGCGAGACGTGTTTGAACGGCGGTTCATGGATGGCCTGCCCACCTTCGACGGCCGCCAGCTCACGGCTGCTCGCACACTCGCCGGGATGACCGTCGCCAACCTGGCCGAAAAGGCGGACGTGACGCCGCGCACTGTTCACCGGATCGAGATCGGCGGGCCGTTCAGTGTCTCTCCGAGCCGGCGGCACGGTTACGTCTCTGCGGATGTGTGGGACCGCATCGTCGGCGCCCTCGAGGAAGCTGGCGTCGAGCTGCTGCCAGAAGGCGGCATGCACGGGAGCGGCACGCGCTGGGCGCTTCCTAGGAGCGAGCGGGCGAAACCTCCGCAAGAATAACCCCCCATCGGAAACCGGGGTTTTTATTGCGGGGGTTTCCGTGCGGTCGGGCTCAACCCAACCGGTTCAACCGCACTGGTCGGCTCCATGCCGACCACATGGCCGAAACTCGTGCCGGCAATGGGTGCCGGTCATCGGCTTCGAATTCGGCCAAGCGACATGCGGGCGAAAGGCGGCGCACCACAGCCGTGGTCGACGATCGCTGCTTTCGCTCGATCTTTTCCTTCAAGTCACGCCGAATTCAGGTCCAATCCGAGGCGAAGGCCCGTCCCGGTTACAGCGCGGTTACAGGGGTGCAACCTGCCTGCCACCTGCACCCTCCCTGTAACCTGCCTCGCGCGGGTGGCGGTGTTGCAGTCTGTTGCGCTCGGCTCCGGTTTCGGCTGAAACCTCACCTGAAACCCCTGCGCTGAAACCTGCTGCGCAACACTACCGACGCTGCCTGGAGGGTGTTGCGCTCAGGTGTTGCGTTGGGCTGGTGCGTTCGGGTGGTGCGCGCTCACTGGTGCGCAACGGTGGCCAATCTATTCTCGATCTTCCTTTGGAAGAATAGATGCGAGGTCCGCTGCCGGGCGCACGCCCTTCCTTGACGGGGTGAAATACCCCATGACGCGCGAGGCGTTTCGTCAGGGACGGTCAACTTTCGCCCTGCCCCGGGGCGAGGTTGACGGGCGTCAACCTACCTTCAACCTCCGCCTTGAGCGAGGCCCGACCTCTCCGAGCGCCAACGGCGCCACCGTGCGCGCTCTAAGATCGCCCCAAGGCCGTGATGAGCTGCCCGTCCCTTTCTGGGGGACGGGTGACGTCTACCTTTTCGGGACGGGTCGCTTCATTGCTTCCTCGGGCTGGCGGGCTGCAAGAACATGAGATCGTCGCCTTGCGCCACCTTCAGCATCCAGCCTCCAGGCTTCGCGCCTGGGCTGCTCAACCTTTGGACGACAGTCTCTATACGATTGAGCGCTTCGCGCTGCTCTTCCTCGCTCGCGTTCGCCCCGCAGCTCTCGGCATACTTCTTGATGACGCGCAGAAATCCGACGTCGATCGCAATGTCGGCGAGCTGTGGCGTGTCGAGATCCATGCCGCCGGTCGGCACATGATCGAGCAGTCGCGTCACCACGCGCAAGATGTGACTGAGCTGCTCGGATGGCCTCATGACGCCCCCAGCTTGCGGTAACGGGCCTGACGGCTGAACTTCTCGTCGACGACGGCGCTGATCATCTGCTTGAGCTTTGGCACCGTCGTATTGTTGAGCGCGTCGACGCCGGCCGGCGTGGCGTTCGGAGCGTGGATGGTAACGCTCATCGCGATCGAGGGAGCGGCGGCAACCGGAACGGCAGCAGAGATACTCGGCACAGCAACGCGGGGCATATTAACGCTGCCGCCGTTGGCAAACGCAGGGACGCCAGCGCCGCCGTTGATCGCCTCGAGCAGAGCGCGATGCTTCCTCGTCGCCTCGGCGTTGACGACGAACTCTCCATTGGACAGGCGCGCCGGGATGCTGTCGCTGGTGCCTGTGCCTGGCCCTTGGACCGCGCCGCCTTCGGAAAAGCTCAACAAGCCTGTGAGCAGACCGCCCAACCCCGAACTGCCGGATGCTCCGATGCCACCGGACGCGCCACCAAACAGGCCGCCCAACGCCGACTCAACCAGCTTATTCACGGCCATGTCGATGAGCTGGTCGGAGATCTTCATGAGAGAGTTGCTCAGCGCCTCCGCGCCACCCTTGCCGTCGCGGAGATCGGTAATGAAGCCTTTCAGCACCTCGCTGGACTGCTCTCGCATCCGGTCGAGGGTCTTCTGCGTTTCCTCGAGCTGGGCGCGTCGCTCGGCGATCATGTCGATCTCCGCGCGCATGGCCGGCGTGAGATCGATACCGGCGCGCTTGGCCTCCGTGAGTAGCTCCTGCTGCTTGCGCGCCTTCTCGAGCTCCTCCCCGTATAGACCTGTCAGTTCGATCTCGGCCTGCAGATCCTCATTCTCCAAGCGTGCGTCCTGCAGCTTTTGGAGGAACTCGACCTGCACAGCAGCCTTAGCATAGGCGTCGGCCAGCTTCCCGATTGCTGCCTGCTCCTGCGTCGTGACGGCGCGGCCTTCCTTGGCCGCCGTCATGGCAAGGGCGTGCTGAAGCTCGGCGGCAGCTTTCGAGCGTTCCCTCGCATAGGTGGTGGCGTCGATCACCTGCAGCTCGGCCTGGAGCGCGGCCGTGCGCTTCTTGATGGCGTCGACCTCGCGCTCGTACTGGCTCTTCTTCTCGGCGCCGTAGGTGCCGGGAGGCTTCGGCTGATAGTCGAGCTTGCCCTCGAGGTAGTTCCCGAGCCCAGCGCCGTAGTCCTTCTGCTCAAGGCTGCGCCGGTTTGAGACCTGGCGCGCCTCGTCCGTGTACCGACTCGGCACGAGCCGCAGCGCCGCGCTGAGCCCTGTCGAGATCGTCGTGACCAGAGCATCAAAAGCCGGGCGGACACGGTCCGCAACCTCGCTGGCAAGTTCGCCCCAGGCCGATTTGTTCTCGGCGACCGCCTTGCGGTTCGCGTCGAGCGAGCGGGTGATGCCGGCAATTGCGTTGTATGCATCTTCACCGGCCACCTTCGCGAAGGCCTCGACGCTATCGCGAAGGCTCACCATGCCGTCGTCGCTGACCTTGATCTGATCGCCGAACACGCCGTATCCTGTCGCCAGTGCGCCGACCGCCGCGGCGAGCAGCGTCAGCGGATTGGCGGCGGCCACCGTGGCTGCAGCGAAAGCCGACATGCGAAGCGCGGCCGATCCGAGGATAGCGCCGACTGCAACTGCGAGGATGTCGAGGTTCTTGGAGATGTTGACGATGCCGTCCGAGACCGCCTGGCTCGCGCCGGTGGCCTGATCAGCCTGGCCGATGAACTGGACGACGTTGTTCCGAAGCACCGTGAAGGCCTCGTCAATCGTCGCGGGCATCTGGCGGAAGATGCGCTCGATTTTCGCGCCGCCGTCCAGCATGGCGCCGGCGAGATCCTGGATCTGCAGCTTGCCCTCGGCCGCCATCTTGACGATTTCGCCCTTGGTGACGCCGAGGCGCTCCGCCAGCAGCTCTTGCACAACGCCCGCGTTCTCCATGACGGTGCGGAACTCGTCGCCGTCGAGCTTGCCCTTCTGCAGGGCCTGGGAGAACTGCAGGATGGTCGAGGCTTGCTCGGAGGCGGACGCCGATCCGAGCTTGAGGGCCTTTGCCAGCGTCGAAGTGATTTTCGCGGCGGCCTCGCTGTCGTAACCGTAGTCGCGGATCGCTGCGGCGGTGCGGATGTATGTCTTGGTGTAGGCTTCGGCATCGATGCGGGCATCGTTGGCGAGCTCATTCAGCTCCTCGGCCGGCTTCAAGACGATGCCGAAGGTGCGTCCGCCGGCGTCAATCGAGCGCGTCAGCCGCGTCCAGGAATTCGCGTAGTCAGCCACGGCGCGGACGCCGAGATAGGCGCCTATGCCGCCAAGCGCGGTGCCCATTGCGAGGGAACTCTGGCGGACGCGTGCCGAAGTCTGTTGAAAGCGGCGCTCGATCTCGCCCAGTTTCTTATTCGTGTCGGCTTGGCCCTTGGCGAGCGCGCGGTTGTACTGGTCGAAGCGCGCCTCGAGCGTGACGATCAGCTTTTCGACCTCAACGGCCATCCAGACCTCCAATGGTTTCGATTGAGCAGGTCGCGGCGCTCCAGCTTCGTGCGCGGCTCCGATGGACGCCGAAAACGTCGCCCGGCCGTTCTCCGCGGCGGTGCATTTCACGCCGATTGCTGTCGTCCAAGAGCGCGCCGCGGAAGTATTCCAAGGACCGTATTGAGCCGCTCGCGCGCCCGTCGATGAGCGCGTCAAGCAGCCTGACTTTGATGACCTCCGTCACAGCAGACGCACCGAACTCGTGCACCAGCGCTGCGAACCCCGCGCGATCCCGCCATAGCCGTAGAGCGATCACCCCATTGAGGTCACGTTCGCGGAGATCCGCGATAGCGCCAGTTAGCCCATCGTCACCCGACCGATCAGAGGTCGACTCATCTTCGCCACGAAAGGTACTTTCGTGGGGAAGGTGCTTCGAAGAAGCTTCGTCTAGGGTATGCCTTCGTATGTCGCCCACGTTTCCGTCGCCCAGAAAGCCGTCACCCAGCTTTTTGACAATGGAGTAGCGGACCCCCGCGATGCGACCGCGCACATCACGCTGCTCGTGCTTCTCGACGACGCCGGCATGTCCCAGGGCGACTACGACGGCCGCCGCGGTAGGCCGAGACCACCCGAAGCGCTGAGCGAGCTCTCTGGCGAATACGGGCCGACCCATCGCGTTGATGAAAAGGATCGCGGCGAGGGCCTTAATCCGATCGACGGCGGGCAGGTTCGATCTGGAAATGATGTCCCGGCGCTCCGGATCGAACCATGACCGCCACACGACCCGATATCGATGCTCAGCGTCGACCTGCGGTAGGTTAAGGCGCTCGATGGCGACCGCAGCCTTTTCGCCGCGAGCCGGGTTGTGTGGCTGGTAACGCCGAAGATAGCCGCAGGCCTTCGCCGCTGCTCTGGCTTTGCGTGTTCTTTCGCGACCCATCCCGACTTGCTTCATCAGAGCGTCGGTGGCTCGAAACTGGCCTTTGTGATCGGCCCAGGTGAGCCGAAAGGCCAAGTACACAAGCCCGTCCGCGTGGAGGGCGTGATCAAGCGCTACCGAGTCCGGAAGCCGCGCAAATATCCCATCAGGAAAGGTCTCCCGCGAACATCCCCGAACTTCGCGAGGGATTGCGCGCGGCGAGCCACGAGAACGGCGCCTAGCACTCGCATGGCGCTCCGTAATTGCGGGCATACAGAATTCGTCAGGTGGCTCGAGCTCGATATCGAACTCGCCGATCTGCTTTAGCATTCCATCTCCTGCTCTTGGCAGGCGGCGCTTGACGCGAGCGGCGAATAAACTTACCGATGCTCAAGGCGACGTGCTGCTGTTTCTCGATGCGGATTGAGAACTAACGCAACGCCGACACTGAGCTGGCAGGCTCAGACAGTTTCCGAAGGCACCTTGGAGCGACGCTCTCGGGTGCCTTTTGCTTTTGTGCGCACCCGGTGGACGTATCCGGGTCGATATGCGTAGAAAATCGCGAAATGTGCGCACGTCACGCAACGTTGCTATGCGCATCCAGCGCCGGGTCGCACCGATCGGACGTGCGTGCGACAAGCCTGGGGCGAGCGGGTGCAAGTCGATACCCGTATTCACGAGCTCCAACCGTTGACCGGACCCGCCGAATGCCGGCCCCGCGAAGGGATCGATCGAAGCGACCCCAGCCCGTGAGCGGACGGGTCGCGGTGATCTCGATGAACTCCCAATATCTCGAGATCAATTGGCGGCGCGTGAGCTCGCGCCATCCGTTCTCGCGCAGCCACGCGGCAAAGTCCTCGGTACGCGCAACGACCTCGCGGGCGAGCGCCTCTTCAGGCCATTCGAAAGTCCAGCGCCGCTGGTCGGCCATTTGGATCTCGTCCTGAGACGAGCGGCGCGAGCGCGAGAAGAGCCCGGCGATTGCTCGCAGAGCCGTCCCAAGTTTGAGCACGGACCGTCCTAAGCCCCGGTTTTCATTGACCCGATACGTCTCGGGACGTGCGTCGAGACGGCCTCTCATGCGGGAAGCCCCCTGAGCCACGACTGCAGATCATCCCGCAGTATGAGACGTTTGCGCCCAATTTTTCGTGACTTCAGCTCGCCACTCTTGAGAGCCTCATACAGGCCCGTCTTTCCGACTCCGACTGCCTTACAAGCCTCTAACGGCCGATAGGCTAGCCTCTCAGTGTCCACTCTGGATGTCATTAGCCCTCCGCAGCTTGTATCGAACTGCTTCGGACCATCCGCGATTTTTGACGAGCGATGGCGGGCAACAATGCACCGCGCCCCGATGCCTTCAGCTCATGACCGCCGCCACGCGTTTCTTTCCCATTCAAGGTAGGCCTCGCGCGGTGCGCGCCCCTGCGCTCGCCTCTCTCGTCGCTTCTCCGTGGTTTCGCCGAGGACTGGCGCGCAATTCGCCGCAAGACGTGCGAAGGCATCTGCGTCGCGGTCTGGTTGCTCAAGGGCATCCCATATGACGCGCAGGAAATCGGCAATCCGCCCGTTGACGTGAATTCCCGAGCCACGCTGATTAACTCTTTGGCGTTTCGAAACCCCCACGTCGATGCGGACCTCGCTTTCGAGAACGTCAAGCAATCCGTCAACTAGGATATGGAGGCGGAGATCGGCCGGCCGACCGACGCCTTGGCGACGAACGGGCCGTGCAACGTTGTGAAGGTGGATGCTGTAGGCGATCGCTATGCAAGCATTTTCACCGAGCGTTCCGACGCCGAGCGCTTCCGTCAGCCTCTGCATGAATTGGCCGTCTACAGCACACGGGCGAGTGCCGCGTTGGAATGGTCCTTTCGGCTTACGACCCATCGTCTCCTCGCAATTGCAGCGCCCAGGTCATCATGCGGCATCGGCGCTCGGCAATACGACCACTCTGCCACCGGAGTTCTTCACCTCATCGAGCCAGTCCCCCCATCGCTGCAGCATCTTTCGCCGGCCAGGCAGGTACTGTGCGGAATTGTATGCTCCGCGTACCTCGTCGCGTTCGTCATGGGCGAGCTGCCGTTCGATCCAATCGGGCGGGAAGCCCATCTCGTTGAGGATCGTGGAAGCGACACCGCGGAAGCCGTGCACCGTGGCGCGGCCATGCCAGCCCATGCGGTAGAGCGCGAACAACATCGTGTTGTTCGACATGCAGCACTCGCGGGATGGCGAGGGGAACAGGAACCCGTTCGACTTTGCCCCCGGCAGCGCGCGAAGCTCTGCGAGTGCGGTAACGGCTTGGCGCGACAGCGGCACGAGATGTTCAAACCGGGCCTTCATACGTTCCGCCGGAATACGCCACAGCGGCTCACGCACGTCGAGGTGCTCGAATTCCTCCCAGCGCGCGGCCCGCAACTCGGTAGTGCGAACCATCGTCAGCACGACGAGGCGGAGTGCGAGGGCTGTCCGCGGGTCTCCGTCATAGCCGTCAAGCGTGCGCAAGAAGCGTGGGAGCTCGTCACGCGGCATCGGCGTGTGGTGCCTTTGGCGGCCTTTCGGCTTCAGGGCGCCCTTGAGCGCCGTCGACGGATCGTGCTTTGCGCGCCCCGTGATCATGGCGTAGCGGAAAACCTGCCCTACGCTCTGCCGCAAACGGCGCGCCTGTTCGAGCGCGCCGCGCTTCTCGACCTTGCGCAGCACGTCCAACATCTCAGGCGCGTCGATCTCCGCTATCGGGCGGGTTCCGAGATGTGGGAAGATGTCGGCCTCGAGCCGGCGGAGGAACTGGTCCGCGTAGGGCGATGTCAGAGCGTGCCGTCGGTTCTCGATGTATTCCAGCGCGACGGCCTTGAAGGTGGCATCACCAGCGGTTTTTAGGGCGAGCTTGTCGCGCCGCCTCTGCGCGTTGGGGTCCGTCCCGTCGGCGAGCAGCCTTTTCGCCCTGTCGCGCCCCTCTCTGGCCTTCGCAAGCGAGATCATCGGATAGGTGCCGAGAGCGAGCGTCTTCTGCTTTCCGGCAAACCGATACGCGAGCCGCCAGTGTCGGGAGCCGTTTGGCTGAACCAACAGATACAGGCCCCCGCCGTCCGAGATTTTGAACGGCGCTGGGCGCGGCTTGGTGTTGCGGATGGCCGTGTCGGTAAGCGGCATCGGAGGAGTGTCCCCGTGATGTTGGTACTTTGCGACTCGATACCAACAAGGATGCCAACAAATTTCGCGGATGCCAACGGACCCGGCCGGCACTCGACGAACATATTCGCGATGGTTTTATTGGGGAAACGTCAGGAAACGCGAACCGTAGCGAACATCAGCGAACGTGGAACTGGCGGAGAGAGTGGGATTCGAACCCACGAGACGGTTGCCCGCCTACACGCGTTCCAGGCGTGCGCCTTCAACCACTCGGCCATCTCTCCCAGCAAAACCTTGGCTGCGAACCGTTTAGTCCGAAGCAGGTCACGCGCAAACCCGACGTGGAGCGGCGCACT
>JBFXEP010000050.1:0-12246 GCA_050179995.1 Hyphomicrobium sp. | reverse complement strand
GCCCTTCCTCGATCAGGTCGTAGCGCTCCTGGATGAGCCCCTCGGCGCGCTCGCCCGAGAGCTGGTCGCGCACTTTATCCTTCACCTCGTCGAAGGTGCTTTCCTTGCCGGGATCGATCTCGACGGCGCGCACCAGCACGATGGCGAAACGCCCCTCGACCGGCTCCGAGAGCTTGTCGCGCTCGAGCGCGAACGCCGCGTCCGCGATCTTGGGATCGATGAGTTCGCTCTTCGCCAGCATGCCGAGATTGACGTCGCTCTCGGTCGCCCCCTGCTCCTTGGCCACGTCGAGGAAATTCTTCTTGCCCTCGCTGATGTCCTTCCGAGCCTGCTCGGCCGTCGCCTTGTCCTTGAATGCGATCTGCTGCAGGCGCCGCCGCTCCGCCTTGTCGTAGGAAGGCTTGTGGTCGGTGTAGTAGGCCTTGAGTTCGTCGTCGCTGAGCGTGATCTCGGACTTGAGCGAATCCTTGGACAGCACCAGCGCCGCCACCTTGCGGTACTCGGGCGTCATGAACTCGCCCTTGCGCGCCTCGTAGGTCTCCTTGAGCTTCGCCTCGTCCGCATCCGCGACCGAGACCTTGGCGGGATCGATCGCCACCTGCTCGATGGTGCGCTGCTCCTCGCGATAGGCGTGCAGATCCTCCACCATCGGCTTCGGCGCCACGACGGCGGCGCTCATGGCCTCGAAGATCTGCGAGCGCAGCTCGTCGTCGCGCCTGAGCGCCATGAAGCCCTGCTCGCTGACGTTCATCTGCCGGAGCAGCCCGTCGAAGCCGAGCCGCGAGAACTTGCCGTCCGCCCCCGCGAAGTCGGGATCGTTCATCACCCCCTGCGCGACCGTCTCGTCGGAGAGCGACAGCCCGAGCTCGTCGGCATGCTTGCGCACCGCCGTCTGCGCCACCAGCCGGTCGAGCGCGCGCCGGTCGAGCCTCAGCATCAGCGCCTGCTCGGTGGTGAGCCGCTGGCCGCCCTCGAGCGTGATGCCGCGGATCTCGTTCTGGAAGGCGCGCTGGAAGTCGGTGACGGTCACCTCCTCGTCGCCCACATGGGCGACCGCGCCGCGTCCGAATCCGCGGAACACGTCGGCAACGTTCCAGAACACGCCGAAGCTCACGATCAGGATCGCGAACAACAGCTTGGCCAGCCAGCCTTGGGCGCCGCGTCGAAGGGCGTCGAGCATGAGAGTAGAAGCTTCCTGTGTAAGTGCGGGGCGGCGAGCGCGCGTTCGCCTGGGCTCGGCCGCCACCGCTTGCAGAAAAGGGCCAACCCGTCCATGACGGGCCTTTGTGGGCCTGATATGAAGCCCACCCCGCCGCTGAATGCAAGACCGTGCTGCGGGCCTGAAAATAAGTTAATTCGGACGCGTCGCCGATCCGGCGAGGGCCCGAGCGCGAGGGAGCAGCCCGCCCATGACCCCGCCCATGACGACGACGCCGATCCGTCCCCTGGTGGCGGGAAACTGGAAGATGAACGGCCTCGCCGCCGCCCTCGCCGAGGCGGCCGCCGTCCGCGACGCGCTCCCCGCCATCGGTGCCCGCGCTCCCGACGTCATGATCTGCCCGCCGGCAACGCTCCTTGCGCAGATGGCCACCGCCACGCAGGGCTCGCCCATTCTCCTCGGCGCACAGGACTGCCACTGGGCCGCCTCCGGCGCCCATACCGGCGACATCTCCGCCGGGATGGCGAAGGACGCGGGAGCCTCCGCCGTCATCGTCGGCCACTCGGAGCGGCGCGCCGACCACGGCGAGCTCGACCGCATCGTGCGCGCCAAGGCCGAGGCCGCCCATCGCGCCGGGCTCGTCGCCATCGTCTGCGTCGGCGAGACCAAGGGCGAGCGGCTCGCGGGCCTCACCCTCGATGTCGTCGCGCGCCAGCTCAAGGCTTCGCTTCCCGACGCGGCGAGCGACGCCGATACCGTCGTCGCCTACGAGCCCGTGTGGGCCATCGGCACCGGGCTCACCCCGAGCAACGCCGACGTGGCCGCCGTCCACGCCGCCATCCGCAAGGCCCTCGCCGCCCGCTTCGCCGCCGCGGGCGAACGCATGCGCATCCTCTACGGAGGCTCCGTGAAGCCCGACAATGCCGCCGAGCTCCTGTCGCTCCCCGACGTCAACGGCGCCCTCGTCGGCGGCGCGAGCCTCAAGGCGGCCGATTTCCTGGCCATCATCCGCGCCACGCCGTGAGGCCGATGCGCGAATTTGATTGGTGTAAGTAACATCGCGGGTTGCACGCCGGACCAACTCCGGCCATCAAGGCGGACGATGCTGGCCGCGACACGAGGCTTGAGAATGCGGATCGAAGGGGCCGTCCCTGGCTTGGCCATGCTGCTGGTGCTGCTGCTGGTCTCACCGGCCGCCGCCGTCCCGCTCGCGCCCGAGGCCTGCGCCGCGCTCAAGACCGAGCACGACGGCCTCGTCGCCGGCGGTGCCAAGGCGGACATGGACCGCGGCCCCGACTGGGCCAAGACCAACCTTGCCCCCGAGCGCCTCGGCAAAGTCGAGCGCCTCATCGCCGTCGAGGAGCAGTTGAGCTTCCGCTGCGACAACCAGATGACCGCCCGCCCCGTGCTCAAGGAGCAGCCGAGGCTCGAGCCGGACAAGCCCGACAAACCTGACGCCGCGGACGCAACCGCCGTCGTGCCGGGCAAGCGCACGCCGAGCAACATTCCCCCGCCCAAGCGCAAGGACATGGCGGCCGCGGC
Organism: Hyphomicrobium sp.; assembly: GCA_050179995.1. Lineage (GTDB taxonomy): Bacteria > Pseudomonadota > Alphaproteobacteria > Rhizobiales > Hyphomicrobiaceae > Hyphomicrobium_C. The sequence goes on along the minus strand of JBFXEP010000050.1, from coordinate 9,545 downwards.
CAAGGCCGCGAGCGTTCGCAAGGAGAGCGCCGGCAATTAGGGGGGAGGCGGCACGCCCCCTGCGGCGCAAAGTCTCGACCGTAAACGGCCCATACCGTAGTGGTCCTATCTAGCTCTGCGTTCGCCGCTGATGTAAAAGCCCGAGTTCCCCCCCATTCGCTCCTCCGGGAGCTTGGAGCCTTTCGCCTGATGACCACGGTCCTTCTCGTCATTCACATCATGGTTGCAGCCGCGCTCGTCGGCGTCGTGCTGTGGCAGCGCTCCGAGGGCGGAGCACTCGGCATCGGCGGCGGTGGCGGCGGCTTCCTGACCGGCCGCGGCACGGCGAACCTGCTCACGCGCACGACCGCGATCCTGGCCGCCTGCTTCTTCCTGACCAGCATCCTCCTGACGCTGATCTCACAGCGCTCGGCGCCGACCGGCTCCGCCTTCGACGCGCCGGCAGCCTCGACGGCCCCTGCCGCCCCCGGCACCGAGTCCGCACCCGCGCCCGCCGCCGGCGCGACCCCCGCTGCACCCGCCGATCAGGCCCCCCGCGGCGGTATCCTCGACAAGCTGAAGTAGCCGGCAAAACCCCGCTTCCTTTGGATGTTGCCGCTCCGCAACTGGCCATGCGGCGGCCCTGTTGCTAGCCTGTCCTGCTTGGGGAGCGGAGTTCGGCCATGCATCGGTTCAGATTCGCGTCTGCGGGAGCGGCCCTGGCCCTGCTGACGGCAGCGGGCTGCGCGGGCGGCGGCGGGGCTCTGACCGGAAGCCTTGGCGCCATCGGCCCCGGCACCGTCGGCTACGAGCCCTCGAACATCATGGCCAAATCCGGCTACTCCGAAACCGTGATCGCGCCCGACCGCTACCGCATTCAGATCAGAGGACCGGCCGCCACCACGTCCCGCGAGCGCCTCGAGAAAATTGCCGCCGCCCGCGCCGCCGAGATCGGTCGCACCGGCCGGCTCGGCTATTTCAGGCTCGAGGGGGCGCAAATCGGCATGGAATGCGAGAAATTCCGATCCGGCGGCAAGTACAATACCGGAGAAAAGGGCCGGGCCCTCGCCTACGCCGTTCTGACCGTCGAGGCGGCCTATTCGAAGCAGGCGACGGACCAGAGCTTCCAGAATTCCAAGAATTTCGACGCTCTGCGCGCCGCCGTGGACCAGCCCGACGCCGCAGCCACCCCCGCCGTTGACCCCGCCGCCGCCGCCCAATGCAGCTAGAGTGCGGCTGACGCGCCGCCGCCCATTCACCCTGACCGTGGATGAGGCAAGAAATCCTCTTCGAATCACGCGCGTACGGCACTATTCTTAAAGCCCATGCAACGGTACATCTTCATTACCGGCGGCGTGGTCTCCTCCCTTGGAAAAGGTCTCGCTTCAGCCGCACTCGGCGCGCTTCTGCAAGCGCGCGGGTACTCCGTCCGTCTCCGCAAGCTCGACCCCTACCTGAACGTCGACCCCGGAACGATGAGCCCCTATCAGCACGGCGAGGTGTTCGTCACCGACGACGGCGCCGAGACCGACCTCGACCTCGGCCACTACGAGCGCTTCACCGGTGTTCCGGCCAAGAAGTCGGACAACATCACCACGGGCCGCATCTACCAGGACATCCTCGCCCGCGAGCGCCGCGGCGACTACCTGGGCGGCACCGTGCAGGTGATCCCGCACGTCACCGACGCCATCAAGCAGTTCGTCACCACCGGCAACGAGGACGTCGACTTCGTGCTGGTCGAGATCGGCGGCACCGTGGGCGACATCGAGGGCCTGCCCTTCTTCGAGGCCATCCGCCAGCTCGGCAACGAGCTGCCGCGCAAGTCCTCGATCTTCATTCATCTCACGCTGCTGCCATTCATCCCGTCGGCGGGCGAGCTCAAGACCAAGCCCACGCAGCACTCGGTGAAGGAGCTGCGCTCGATCGGCATCCAGCCCGACATCCTGCTCTGCCGCACCGACCGCGAGGTGCCGAAGGGCGAGAGGAAGAAGATCGCCCTCTTCTGCAACGTGCGCGAGGAGGCCGTCATCCAGGCCCTCGACGCGGCGTCCATCTACGACGTGCCGCTCGCCTACCACCGCGAGGGCCTCGACGACCAGGTGCTGGAAGCCTTCGGCATCACCGGCGCCCCGCGCCCCGACCTCTCCCGCTGGGAGACCATCTCGCGCGGCATCGCCTCACCCGAGGGCGAGGTGACCATCGCCGTGGTCGGCAAGTACACGGGCCTGAAGGACGCCTACAAATCTCTCATTGAAGCCCTCGTACACGGCGGCATCGCCAACCGCGTCAAGGTCAACCTCGAATGGATCGAGAGCGAGATCTTCGAGCGCGAGGACCCGGCTCCGTGGCTCGAGAACGTCAACGGCATCCTCGTGCCGGGCGGCTTCGGCGAGCGCGGCTCCGAGGGCAAGATCATGGCCGCCAAGTTCGCGCGCGAGCGCGGCGTGCCCTACTTCGGCATCTGCTTCGGCATGCAGATGGCGACGCTCGAGGCCGCGCGCAATTTGTGCGGCATCACGGGCGCGGGCTCGACCGAGTTCGGCGCCACGGAGGAGCCCGTCGTCGGCCTCATGACGGAATGGATGAAGGGCAACGAATTGGAGCAGCGCCGCCAGGGCGGCGACCTCGGCGGCACGATGCGCTTGGGCGCCTTTCCGGCGAGCCTCGGCCGCGGCACGCGCATCGCCGACATCTACGGCACGAGCGAGATCTCCGAGCGCCACCGCCACCGCTACGAGGTCAACACCGACTACCGCGCCCGCCTCGAAGGCGCCGGCCTGCGCTTCGCCGGCCTCTCGCCGGATGGCCTATTGCCCGAGACGGTCGAATACCCGCTCCACCCCTGGTTCATCGGCGTCCAGTTCCACCCGGAGCTGAAGTCCCGCCCCTTCGAACCGCATCCCCTGTTCAAGAGCTTCATCGCGGCGGCCGTGGAGCAGAGCCGTTTAGTGTAGCATTCTCACGCCAATAGAGCCACCGAATGGCGACAAATGGAAAATGCAAATACTGCGGCAACGTTGGCCGGCTCGTCGATGCTCATATTATTCCCAAAGGATTTTTCCAAAGGGAGGCCGACTTTCACTTTGCTGTTCTCAACATGGCAAAAGCGGAGCGTCCACGTCGTTCTCAAAAAGGAATATGGGACGACACCATTTTGTGCGACGAATGCGAAGCTCGGTTCGCTGGCGTTGATGATTACGCGGTAACGGCACTGCTTAAACGCAAAGCCGAAGCAATTCCCTTCGCTCAAAACGGCTCCGTTGTATTGCACCGTAACGGAGGCCCCCTAGCCTACTCTCTCCCCTGGGTTGACGGCTCAAAGATCAGGTTGTTTGCACTGTTCGTCTTGTGGCGAGCAGGGGTTTCGTCGCGACACGAGTGTAAACCTGTTAAGCTTGGGCCGTTTGAAGAGAAGGTACGCCGCATCCTTGATCAGGATATCGCGACCACTCTCAACGGAATCCACGTAACTCTTTGGTGGGAATTTGACCCCGCGGTTTCCGGCACGGTGATCCTGCCGTATCGAAGCAAGATACGAGGCGTCCGTTTGTGGAACTTCTGCTGCGGCGGCTACTACTTCGTGGTCCAAACAGATAGCCGCCCAAGCATATTCGGGGACTCGCCGAACATGCTTAGCGCCCGAAAGCCTGTTTGGGCAACTTCAATGAGCCTCCTTGACCACAAAGAGGGGGCCAACATGATACGCAACATAAGAGAATCATACATTCGCTTTGGCGACCCTTGGAAAGGTCGCTGGAAGCCTCCTTCAGAATCACAAGACCCCTAACGTCATGGCCGCGAAGGCGGCCATCCACGACACGCCACCACGGGGCGACGCCGGAAGTGATATGTCGCCGATGCTGCACGCGCCGGTCATCTCAACCCACGTTCGACCTGCGGAAACCAGCGGAGACGGCCGCCGTCCATGCGAAGCGCGGCTTCGCCGCGACGCGGCCGTGACGTGAGCGGGAACCGTAGTGGCACCTACTCCCTCAGCCTCTCCCTATCCGCAGGCCCGACTTCCACGGCACCCCATGTCTCGTCGAAGAGATCGCGCCACTCCGGATTCATCTGCTCGATGAGCCGCACCTTCCACGCGCGCTTCCACTTCTTGATCTGCGTCTCGCGGCGGATCGCGGCCTCCATTGTCTCGTGCATCTCGTAATAGACAAGACGATGCACCACAAATCGTTTGGTGAAACCGTCGCGAAGGTCCCGCTTATGAACGGAGACACGGCCCGGCAAATCGCTCGTGACACCGACGTACAGTACGCCGTTGGGCGCACTCGCCAATAGGTAGACGCACGGCTGTTTGGGCAAAGCCCGTCGCATGATGTGCTGCCTCCGGTCCGCACTTCCATCCTATCGCAACGAGAGCGGACAGATACTGGCGTGGATGGCCGCCTGCGCGGCCATGACGGATGGGTAGAAGCTGTCGTTGTCAGCTTTCCACCGGCTTCGGTTGTAGCGCCTTGCCAAAGCCACAGGCAGATTCGATACTGAGTTTTTGCTTGATGTCGCGTATTAGGGGGCCGCGTATGTCACCACCCGCCATTGGTTCAGAGATTGAAGTTCGCCGCAGTGGGAAAATCACTCGGTACAACAACGACAACACCGTCAACGTGAAGCTGAACCAGGGGCCGGGGCGCCCCCACAAGGTCCGCTTCACTGATGTGCTTCATCCTACTCCCGCTCCTTCCCGCGACCCGCCTAGCAACTCGACCGCACTTCCCGCGCTGGTACCCCTGCCTGCATCGCCTCCGCAGGAATCGCATAAGGAAAGAACCAGGAAAGGCGGCCGCCTTTTAAGCATCGGTACGATCGTAGCGGTGATCGGAATGGTGGGCGCGGGTATCTTCCATGGAATGGGTGTTCAGCTTTGGAATGCACTCTGGAGCGCCCTCACTGGAATGCAAGCAATCGGTCACTGAGCGCCGCGCGCTGCCGGGAAACCACGCGCGCACTGTGCGCCGCAGACAACAAATCTTATCCCCGCTCCCCTATCCCCGGCTTACCCTCGCCGCATCCCGCTCATTCGGGGGCCTGGCGCGAGCTGGGCGCTAAGGCGAGCGGGAGCTGCGCCTCCCCTCGGTATTTTCAGCACCACCCCCTTCCGCACCGCACGTCGAAACTCGCGCGAGCTAGCGTCTCGACGTGCGCCGCCCGCTCCGGACACCCGCACGACGCTCCCGCCATCAGTTGGACGGAAAAGCTGCGGACCGTTCTTCGGTCTCCTACAGGCGCGGAACGTACTTGCAAATGGGGGGTCGCAGCGGATCCTGGCATCTCACTGTGATCACGAGCGCGTAGAAGCCGACGACCAAGAACGCCGTGACTGCAACGAGCACCGCATAGCCGCGCGCCACCTGGCCGACGGTGAGCTGCCAGAAGGCGCGATAATTCTCCATGATGAGCAACACCGACGCCGCCAGGAGCGCGAAGTAGATCTTCATGTAGACCGAGAGTGCAGACACGCACTTGCCGGTGCCCGACACGCCTTCCGGTGGTTCCTGGCAAGTGCCGCGAATGACCGCCTCCGTGGCGTACGCGTAGTCCTCGTCGCCGGGCTGCGAGCGCTCGTAGGTCGTCACGCGTTCGACCAGCGCAAGGTCGAAGATCGCAGCGCTGACGAGCGTGACCGAATGAATGATGAGCAGGAGCATGGCGGTCATGCGCGCGTAGTCCAGGGCCGTTCTCGCGACCGCTCCACGCCTGCGAAAGACCAGAAACCCGAGAAGCATGAAGGCGAGGAACGACACGAGGACCTGGAGACGGTCCCCGGCCATGCCGAGGACGGCATCCCAAACACTCCAATCGCTTTCAGGCGTGCGGGAGTTCCAGGATTTGAACATGAGCCACCTCGCGTAAACGCCGCCTTCGAGCAGCGTGCAGGTGATCGCGGCCAGCAAGATGCGGAAGGCGTCCCCCGCGCTCACGCTCGACGCCAGCGCCGCCGGCGCCGAGAACGGAGACCGGGCCAGCGTCGCCACGAGGCCGGCGATCCCTTTCCACGATGCGATGGGATTCATGGCGCCCTCTTGGCTGAAAGACTGTCTGCAAAGTGAGGAATCAAAGTCTACGCACATTACGGGACGGCCGGGAAGCCACAACCTTATCCCCGCTCCCCCAACCCGCGCCTACCCTCTCCGCATCCCGCTCACTCGGGGGCCTGGTGCGAGCTGGGCGCTAAGGCGAGCGGGAGCTGCGCCTCCCCTCAACACTGGTACCATCAGCTAGGCTGGAAAGGTGCGGAGCTGCGCTGCACGACGGATGGGTCGGGCGGCCGAACGCGTGCACGGTGGATGTTCGGGCACGCGGTTCTGCATCGGTGGAGGTTCGTCGCGATGGAGCGCGAGTCATGTCCCGCTCGAGGTCGTCGCAACGATGGCAGCGCGGGGCGGCTGAGGCCGCATCTGCGAATGTTACCCACGGCCCTGCCGCTCCGCCCCCCGGAATCGGTATCTCGAATTCCGCTCTTTGAGCCCACCTGACCGAACCACCCGTGAGCCTCGCGGCTCGCGGCTATCCAAACGCGCGGCTAACGAAGCGCGCTCCCCGCAGTTGCCCCCAAAACACCACCCGGCCTAGTCTAGCGCTGCGGCGTCGCGATCCCCCCGAGGCGCCGAGAACCCGCCGGACCAAGACGAAGAAAAAGCAAACCGCATGGCCGATCCCTACGAGGCGTTGGGCGTGGCGCGCGCCGCCAGCCAGGACGAGATCCGCAAGGCCTATCGTAAGGCCGCCAAGGAGACGCATCCCGACCTCAACCCCGGCAAGCCCGAGGCGGAGGCCCGCTTCAAGCAGATCAACGCCGCCTACGACATCGTCGGCGACGCCGAGAAGCGCAAGCGCTACGACGCGGGCGAGATCGACGAGACCGGCGCCGAGCGCCAGCCCGAGCGCCACTTCTATCGCGAGTACGCCGAGGCCGATCCCGACATCCGTTACGGCCGGCGCGGAGCCTCGGGTCCAGGCCCCGCCGACGGTGACGCCGGCTTCGACTACGACATCTTCGCCGAGCTCTTCGGCGGGCGCGGCAAAGGTGCGCGCGGCGAAGGCGCGGGCTTCCGCATGCCGCCGCAGGACGTCCGCTACGCCTTCGAGATCGGCCTCGCCGATGCGATCAACGGCGGGAAGAAGCAGGTCGTGATGCCGGACGGCAAGACGCTCGACATCGCCATCCCGAAGGGCATCCGCGAGGGGCAGGTGCTGCGCCTCAAGGGGCAGGGCCTGCCGGGCTCCGACGGCAAGCCGGGCGATGCCTATGTCGAGATCGCGATCCGGCCCGAGCCGGGCTTCGAGCGCGAGGGCGACGATCTCGCGACCGTGCTTCCCGTCTCGCTCGGCGAGGCGCTGAATGGCGCCAGCGTCCGCGTCGACACCGTGGACGGCGCCGTCGACCTCAAGGTGCCGAAGGGCGTCAAGGACGGCGCCAGGCTGAGATTGCGCGGCAAGGGCATGCCGCGCGGCAAGGCGGGCGAGCGCGGCGACCAGCTCGTCGAGATCCGCATCGTGCCGCCCGAGGGCGCCGACGCGGCGCTCGCCGAGTTCATGGCCGAATGGGAGCAGGCGCACCCGCAGAGCCCGCGCGGAAAAGGGAGAGCGTGACATGATCCGGGAAGCGGACCTCATCCGCCAGTTCACGGGCCTCGAGCAGCACGTGCTCGTGACGTGGATCGAGGAGGGTGTCATCGCGCCGCACCGCGACGAGGCGGGCTACCTCTTCGATCGCATCGACCAGGCCCGCGTCGCACTCGCCTGCGACCTCCACTATCGCATGGGCCTCGAGCACGCGAGCCTGCCCGTCATCCTGTCGCTCATCGACCAGCTCCACGATGCGCGCCGTCACTTGAAGGCACTGACGCGCGCCGTTGCCGAGCAGCCGGACCACGTGCGCCACGAGATCACCATCCATGTCGCACGCACTCATAGGACCACGGACGAATAGGCGCGTCTTTACCTTAGGGAAATGGGCAGGCGCCGCAGCGGCTTGACACGCCCCGCAACATTGCCGCCATAGAGATGGATCAACGTCCGACCACTGCGCGCGCCGGGGCGCGTTCAACAGGAGCTGGAGGAGCAATGACGAGAAAGCTGCTTATGGGGGCCGCCGCCGCGGGCCTTCTGGCCTTCACACTGAGCACAGCGGGCGCCGCGCCCGTACCGGGATCGTCGGGGATGTCGGTCAATCAGGGCACGGCCGTCGACCTCGTGCACGGCATCCACCGCGACTGCCGCCGCGACGCCTGGGGCTGGCATCGCCACGGCAAGTACGGCAAGCGCCGCGCCTGCCGCCGGTGGGGCGGCCAAGGCAGGCGTCCCGACTACTGCGTCAAGGTCGGCGCGTTCTACTACTGCGACTTCTGAGCGCCGCGACGCCGTCATCAAAGGCACCCCGGAGCAGCCGCGCCGGGGTGCCTGCATTTTGCGGCGCCCGATGCCCGGCCTCCGTTTTCGCGGTAAACTTGGCAGAGCCCGGGAGAACGTCGATGCGTTTGTGGCCGTGCCCTTTTCTGCCCGCCGTCCTCCTTCTCGCGGGAGGCAGCGCACATGCCGATGAGCGCGCCACCTGCATCGCGGCCTGCGAGGCGACCGCCCAGTCCTGCCTCCTTGGCGCGCACGCGACGTACGACGCCTGCAAGCCCGCCCTGCGCAAGACCTGCGCGGCAAAGCCCATGTCGGAACTGTTCGAGTGCATGAAAACGGGGATGAAAGCCTGCGCGGCGACCCATTCGACCGAGGTGGAGCCCTGCCGCCCGGCCTTCGACGCCTGCTACGCCGCCTGCGGTCAACGCCCGGCGGACCTGGCCGAGTTCTGGTGCGACCTCGATTCCGACCCGCCCGCCAGCGACACCAAGATACGCAAGGAGGCCCTTTGCGCGGGCGCGCCCGGCGCGCCGCCGCAGGTGCAGTGGGAGGCCTGCATGGCCCGCTTCAAGCCAACCGATCCGGCGACGAGCTACTCCCTCGCCTGCGATCAGCTGCCCTAGGATGTGCTCTCGGACGGACTTAGCGGATGCGACGCCGGGACCCGGACGGCACTGGCATCGGTCACGCCAAGGCCTTACTCTCACCCGACTTTTCCGTACGACTGAGGGAAGCGAGTCCCGACGGGGGAAGAGCGTGCCTCGAGAAGCGCCGGTTTTGAGAGCGAGCGGGATGGCGCGTGTCGCCGTCGCTGCCCTCCTGTGGCTGCCCGCCAGCACACTGCTCGCCCAGGAGCAGCCGCCCGCCGAGGCCGAGCCCGCGGCTCCCGAGTACATGCCGGTGCCGGCACCGGACCCCGCCGACGGACCTGCGCTGATGACCCCGGCGCCGACCTTCGCGGCGCCTTCCCCCGAGGAGACAACGGGCGCGATACCGGCACCCGAACTCGTCGACGAGCCCGCGCCCGCCGAGCCGCCGCCGCAGCAGGATGTACCGCCGCAGGACGCGGCCATCCCCGGCGCCGCCGACGAGATCGCCGACATCTTCAGCAAGGTCGGCGACCAGATCTATGAGGACTGCATCTTCGACCTCTCGGAGGAGCAGGTCGCGGTCCAGGCCGCGCTGATCCTGACCTACAT
>JBFXEP010000049.1:0-12386 GCA_050179995.1 Hyphomicrobium sp. | reverse complement strand
TGATGATTGGATGATTTGCCAGCGATTGAATTCGCTCGAATGGCATGACCGAACCTCGCGAGGCCGCTCAGTAACCGTCATAGCAAGGCTCCGATTCTGCGTACATGTCCAGATGGGATATGCGCTCCCTCTCCCACTTGCGGAACCTTGCGAGAACGATTAGGGTACATTCACGATTTGTTTAGGTGAGTCTTGCCATGCACCCGGTGGCAGCAGCGTCGGGGGCTTTTTGGTCCGCATGCTGTGCCAAGGCTTGAAGCCGACGCAGCGTCAACGCGGTCGCGTCGATCGAAACTCACGGCCTCGCGTATCGGGCCTTTGCACGGGAGGCACCATGCTGACTTCGAAGCAGAGAGAGCTTCTGCTCTTCATCCACGAGCGCATGCAGGCGGACGGCGTGCCGCCCTCCTTCGACGAGATGAAGGATGCACTCGACCTCAAGAGCAAATCCGGCATCCACAGGCTGATCACGGCGCTGGTCGAGCGCGGCTTCATCCGCCGCCTGCCGCACCGGGCGCGCGCCATCGAGGTCTTGAAGCTCCCCGAGACGTCGAGCGTGGCGGTCTCCGCGGCCAGCGCCGCCGAGCCGCGCCGCATCGGCTTCCAGCCGAGCGTCATCGAGGGCGCGAAGGTGCGCAACATCGCGCCTCCCCCCTCGCACATGCTGGACAGCCGCACAGTGTCGGTGCCGGTCATGGGCCGCATCGCCGCCGGCGTGCCGATCTCGGCCATCCAGAACCACACGCACGACATCGCCTGCCCGCCGGACCTGCTTACCAACGGCGAGCACTTCGCGCTGGAAGTGAAGGGCGACTCGATGATCGAGGCCGGCATCCACGACGGCGACACGGTGATCATCCGCCGCTGCGACACGGCCGAGAACGGTGACATCGTGGTGGCGCTCGTCGAGCAGGAGGAGGCAACCTTGAAGCGGCTGCGCAAGAAGGGCTCGACCATTGCGCTCGAAGCCGCGAACCCCGAGTACAAGACGCGCATCTTCGGTCCCGATCAGGTGGACATCCAGGGCCGGCTCGTCGGTCTGATCCGACGCTATTGAGCGCGCGGCGCCGGCCGGAGCACGGATTTTCGAGGGCGTGATGATGAAGGCTTGCCTTCATCATCACGCCTTCGGTTTTTAGGGGCGGCGCTTGTGGCGTTCCCTCGTCGCGTTTGGAAGCGACAGCGCGCCACGGACAGGCTCGGGACCGACCCTTCTCCTGAGCGAGGGACTCGTGATGAAAGTGAGCTTTCATCACGAGTCCCTCGCGGGTTGGGGCAGATCGGTTGGTCATTGGGCGGTCCTGGCGTGGTCAATCGCGTGTCCATGACTTCGTTCGCTCCCGCCGCTCGGTCCATGGCCGGTTGCCGCGGCGGGCGGCGACGGTCTCGATGCGGATGATGCGGCTGATGCGGGCGGCTCCGTTCGGCGCGTCGCCGGCGATGTAGATCGCGTGCGTGCCGTCGCGTGCGAGCGCGCGCCGGTCGAGGACGAGGAGCGGGGCCGTGCAGTCACGCGGCGCGGGCAGCTCGGTGATGACGATGTGCGCCTTCGCGCAGTCCTCGGCGATGGCGGATGCGTGGCGCGTCTTGGCGACCGTGAGGCCCTTGACCTCGGCGATGCAGCCCGCGTCGTCGCAGCGGAAGCCGCGTGTGCGCAGCGCCTCGCGCGGCTTGCGGCCGTCGCCGTCGTGCTCAAGCCAGCGCTCGAGCTCGAATGTCCCGCTTCTCGGGCCAGCTGCCGCGAGACGTGCGTCTGACCCGCGCACGGCGACGAGCGTGCCGGCGCGCCCGGCAAGAATGTCGGGGCGCTCGCTGCCGTTTGCCGCGACCATCACACCCGCCGCGATCGCCGCGAGGCCGAGGGCGCGCCACCGCGTTTGCCACAGCGTCAACCACAGGCCGCCCGCGATCATGAGCGCGAAGCTTGCGTCGGGGATTTCGGCGATATGGATCACGGCCCCCGGCAGCGATGCGACCCACCGGGCGGTGGCGGTCATGGCGTCGATGCCCAGGCCCATGAGCGCGAGCGGCCAGGTTTCGAGCCCGAGCGGCATCAGGAGAAGCGTGGCCAGCGCCGCCGGCATGACGATCAGGTTGCAGATCGGAACGGCGATCAGGTTGGCGATGAGCGCGTACTGTTGGCTCCTATGAAAGTGATAGGCGCCGATGGGCGCGACGGACAGGCTCGCCACGACCGTCGACAGCACGATGCCGCCGAGGAAGAAGGCGAGCGCGCGCAGCCAGCCGCCGCGATCCTGCTCGTCGGCCCGGGCGCGGGCCGTCTCGTAGGCGGCGATGAGCGACACCACGGCCGCGAACGACATCTGGAAGCCGGGATCGAGCAGGCTTTCCGGGAAGACCACGAGGATGACGAGGGCGGCGATGGCCACGTTGCGCATGGCGAGCGCCTGCCGGTCGACCATCACGGCGAGGAACATGATGGCGATCATGAGGAAGGCGCGCAGCGTGGCGATGGACGGCGCGGAGATGAGGAGGTAGCCGCCCGCGCCGCAGAGGGCTGCCGCTGCGGCCCATTTCTTGGTCGGGAATCGCAGCGCGATGGCGGGAAAAAGCGCGAGCCCGAGGCGCACGGCGGCATAGACCGAGCCCGCCATGATGACCATGTGCAGGCCCGATATGGAAAGGATGTGGATCAGGCCAGAGTCGCGGTAGGCGTCGTTGGTCTCCTCCGTGATGCCGCCGCGCTCGCCCGTGATGAGGGAGACGGCGATGGCGCCGGCTTCGCCGGGCAAGGCGGCGCGGATGCGCTCGGCGATCCCCTGGCGCAGAAGCTCGATCGACCGGCGCGCCGGCGGGGCAAGGCTCGTCCCGGAGGCCGGTGCGAGGATGATGTCGGGCGGATGGATGGCATAGCCGGTAGCGCCGAGCCCCTGGAACCAGGCCCAGCGCGCGAAGTCGTAGCCGCCGGGGAGCGAGGGCGGCGATGGCGGGCGGAGCGTCGCGCGCAGGTGGACCCAATCGCCGGGCTTCAGGCCCTCGCGCTTGGTCATGACACGCACGCGGATGTGCGTCGGTGTCTCGCCGGCTTCCAGGCCCGCGATCGAGGCGGCGCGGATGGTGAGGCGCTCGCCACGTCCCGGGCGGGGCTCGATCAGCTCGACGACGCCGGTCACGTCGGCGCGGCGCATCTCGCGGTCGAGCACGGGGGCGCGCGTCGCCTCCGTACGCCCCTTCGCCACGGCGAAGCCGAGCGCGGCGGCGAGAAGGCCGAGGGCGGCCGCGCGCATGAGGCTCGTGCGCCGCGTGGATGCGACAAGGCCCACGGCGGCGAACGGCACGGCGAGTGCCACCGCCAAACCGGGCTCGGCAGGAAGCGCGAAATAGGCCGCGATGCCGAGGCCGGTCATCACCGGGAGCCACAGGAACCAACGGGCGCGCTCGTCCTCGAGGTGATCGGCGAGGCGCTGCGGGACGAGCGCTGCGGCAAGGCCGCGGAAGCGCGCCCAACCGCTCGCCGCTCGCACGCCCTCCACCAGAGCCTGCACGATCGCCCCCCGTTTCTCGGCCGAACGCGCGCCTGGCCTGTGCGGCAGGACTTGCGGGCGGGCTGCCGCACCCCGATGTTGCCGGGATTGCGGGCACTTCTCTCGCCGCATGCGGCCATGCTACATGGCGGGCCGAACCCCACGAAACCAGGCCGGACTCCCCATGACGGACTCTCAACGGACGACCGGCGGCGCACCCGTCGTGCGCTTCGCGCCCTCGCCCACCGGATACCTCCACATCGGCGGCGGCCGGACGGCCCTGTTCAACTGGCTCTACGCGCGCGGGCGGGGAGGCACGTATCTGCTGCGCATCGAGGACACGGACCGCGAGCGCAACAACCCCGAGGCGGTCAAGGCGATCCTCGACGGGCTCACCTGGCTCGGGCTCGACTGGGACGGGGAGCCGGTCTCGCAGTTCTCGCGCGCTGACCGGCACCGGGATGTGGCGGAAGCGCTGCTTTCGCGCGGCAACGCCTATCGCTGCTACATGACGCCGGCCGAGATCGAGGCGCAGCGGACATTGGCCGAGGCCGAGAAGCGGCCGCTCACCATCCGCTCGCCGTGGCGCGACCGCGATGCCTCAGATGCGCCGGCCGGGCAGTCGTTCGTCGTCCGCCTCAGGGCGCCGCGCGAGGGCGAGACGGTGGTCGACGACCACGTGCAGGGCCGCGTCGTGTTCCAGAACAAGGAGCTCGACGACCTCATCATCCTGCGCAGCGACGGCAACCCCACGTACAATCTGGCGGTGGTGGTGGATGACCACGACATGCGTGTGACGCACGTCATCCGCGGCGTCGACCACCTCACCAACGCGGCGCGGCAGACCCAGATCTACCGCGGCATGGGCTGGGACGTGCCCGAGTGGGCGCACGTGCCGCTGATCCACGGCGCGGACGGCGCCAAGCTTTCGAAGCGTCACGGCGCGCAGGGCGTGGAGGAGTACCGCGCCATGGGCTACCTGCCGGCGGCGCTCAGGAACTACCTCGTGCGGCTGGGCTGGAGCCATGGCGACGACGAGATCATGTCGACGGACCAGCTCAAGGACTGGTTTGACATCGACGGCATCAACAAGAGCGCGTCGCGTTTCGATTGGAAGAAGCTCGATGACCTCAACGGGCACTATCTGCGGGCCGCGCCCGACGCCGAGCTGCTGGCCAGCATCCAGGACCTGCTGCCGTACCTCGACTTTGCAGCGCTCACCGCGCTTGCCGTCGACCCCAAGGCGCCGCCCCGCTCCGACGTGGCGCTGGCGCGCGAGGTCGCGGCCCTCGTGCCGGGCGCGGCGACCGGAGCCGATCTCAAGGCGCGCTTCGCGGCTAAGGGGTGGGATGCGCTGCTCGCCGCCCTCCCCTCGCTCAAGGAGCGCGCCAAGACGCTGGCCGAGCTCGCCGGGCAGGCCCTGTTCCTGGTTGCGGAGCGCCCTCTTGTCCTTGATGACAAGGCCCAGAAGCTGCTCGATGCGGACTCGCGCGCGGTCCTTGGCGTGCTGATCGGCCGCCTCGAGGGGGCGGAGGCCTGGACCGCCGCCCCGCTCGAGGCGGTCGTGCGCGCCTATGCGGAGGAGACCGGCGCCAAGCTAGGTAAGGTTGCGCAACCGCTGCGCGCGGCGCTCACGGGGCGCTCCGTCTCGCCGCCGGTGTTCGACGTCATGGCGGCGCTGGGGCGCGAGGAGGCGCTCGCCCGCCTCTCCGACCAGGCTCGGTAAGGGAAACTCCGCACTGGGTGAGGCGCTACCCGATGTTTTCACCGCTTGAAACGTGCGACCGGAATTCGGCGTTTCTGATTGGCCTCCGTTTGGGTATACTGCAGCGCAGCAATCGGTGACTGCGCAGCTCGCCCCGGCGATCTGCGTTCGGACTACTAGCGATCGTCCCTGATCCAAGGAGAAGCTGAATGGGCATCCAGGACCCCACGGTTCCCAAGGCGGAAGCACGCCAGGCTGAGCTCAAGCTCAATGGCAAGGCGGTGCCGCTCGAGGTGCGGAGCGGGACGATCGGACCCGATGTGATGGACATCGCGAGCGTCTATCGCGAAACCGGCTGCTTCACCTACGATCCGGGCTTCACCTCGACCGCGAACTGCTCGTCGGCGATCACCTTCATCGACGGCGACAAGGGCGAGCTCCTATATCGGGGCTACTCGATCGACGAGCTGGCGGAGAACTCCAACTTCCTCGCCACCTGCTACCTGCTGCTGCACGGCGAGCTGCCGACGAACGAGGAGTTCAAGGCGTTCCGCAACACCATCACGCGGCACACGATGGTGCACGAGCAGATGACGCGCTTCTTCACCGGCTTCCGCCGTGACGCGCATCCGATGGCCATCATGGTGGCGGTGGTCGGCGCGCTCAGCGCCTTCTATCACGACTCAACCGACATCAACGATCCGCAGCAGCGCGAGACGGCGAGCCATCGCATGATCGCCAAAATGCCGACGATCGCGGCCATGGCCTACAAGTACTCGGTCGGGCAGCCCTTCATCTATCCCAGGAACGACCTCGACTACACGTCGAACTTCCTGCAGATGTGCTTCTCGGTGCCGTGCGAGCCTTACATCGTCAATCCGGTGGTGGCGCGCGCGCTCGACCGCATCTTCATCCTGCATGCGGACCACGAGCAGAACGCCTCGACCTCGACGGTGCGGCTCGCGGGCTCGTCGGGCGCCAACCCGTTCGCGTGCATCGCGGCCGGCATCGCCTGCCTCTGGGGCCCGGCGCACGGCGGCGCCAACGAGGCGGCTCTCAACATGCTGGAGGAGATCGGCACCGTCGATCGCATCCCGGAGTACATCGCCAAGGCCAAGGACAAGACCTCGGGCTTCCGTCTCATGGGCTTCGGCCATCGCGTGTACAAGAACTACGATCCGCGCGCCAAGGTGATGCAGAAGACCTGCCACCAGGTGCTCGACGAGCTCGACAAGCGCAACGAGCCCTTGCTCGCGGTGGCCATGGAGCTCGAGCGCATCGCGCTGCAGGACGAGTATTTCGTCTCGAAGAAGCTCTATCCCAACATCGACTTCTACTCGGGCATCACGCTGCGCGCGATGGGTTTCCCGGTCGACATGTTCACGGTGCTGTTCGCGGTGGCGCGCACGGTCGGCTGGATCGCGCAGTGGAAGGAGATGATCGAGGACCCCGAGCAGCGCATCGGGCGTCCGCGTCAGCTCTACATCGGCCCCGGCCGCCGCGCCTTCCCAAAGCCGGGGGCTTAATCATTACTTGCCCGACGGGCTGTTCGAGTTTGCCTCGACGTTCGAAAATATCTGTCCCGTCCCGGGAGAGGAGAGAAGTGGCGCGCGCTTCCTTCTCCCGGGACGGGAGAAGGTGCCCTGAAAGGGCGGATGAGGGACTTGCAAATTCACCTGTAGGCCACGCCACGACGACGCAGCGCATAGTCGACAACGATGCCGGCGGCGGCGTCGCTGGGGCTCGGGCCTTCGAACCTCATGATGTCCGGGATGCGCGCCAGCGCCGCGAGCTGGGCGGCCCGCGCGGGCGTGTCTGTGAGGAGCGGCAGGAGCGCGCCGGCAAGATTTTCCGCAGTTGCCTTCTCCTGATGAAACTCGGGAATCGCGTTCTCGCCCAACACCAGGTTGGCGAGCACGGTGGTCGGCGCCTTGATCATGCGGCGCAGGAACGGCGCCGCCAACGGATCGACGCGATAGGCGACGACCATCGGCGTACCGGCGAGCGCCAGCTCGAGGGTGACGGTGCCCGACGCCGCAAATGCCGCGCGCGCGAGCTTGAAGGCGCGGAACTTGTCGTCCTCGCCCTCGACGATATGCGCCCGCACTGGCCAGCCCTTGCGCAGGTGCTCGATCCTGGCGCGCATGTGCGGCACGCAGGGGATCAGCACCTCGGGGACCGGTCCCTGCTCGCAGACGATGCGGAGCGCGTCGCCGAAGGGCTCCATGAGGCGGCCGACCTCGGATGAGCGGCTGCCGGGCAGCACGGCCACGACGGGGCGCTTGGGATCGACGCCGAGGCGCGTGGCGAGCGGCGCCGGGTCGAGGGCCGCCAGCCAGTCCAGGCGCTCGGCGAGCGAATGGCCGACGTAGGTGCACGGCGGGCCGCCGAGGCGCTCGTGGGCTGCGGGCTCGAACGGCAGGAGGCCGAGGATGTGGTCCACGTAGGGGTGCATCTTCCTGGCGCGGCCGGGGCGCCAGGCCCAGACGCTCGGGCTCACGTAGTCGATGATGGGGATGTCCGGGCGGCGCTTCCTGATGCGCTTGGCGATCGGGTGGGTGAACTCCGGGCTGTCGATGATGACGACGGTATCGGGATTGAAGCGAATTGCCCGGTCGACGGTTTCGTAGACGCGGGTCACGATGCGCGGCAGGTGGCGCAGGATCGACAGCGGTCCCATGACGGCGACGTCGGACATGGGAAAGTCGGACGTGAAGCCGCCTTGCTTCTCCATGTCCTCGCCGCCGACGCCGCCCAGCACGAGGCGGTCGCCGAGGCGGCGGCGAAGGGCGGCGATGAGCTTGGCGCCGAGCGCGTCGCCCGAATGCTCGCCGGCGACGAGATAGAGGCGCACGTTACCATGCGGGGGCGTTGCGCTCATGACGCAGCATTCCTATCGGCGCGCAGGATCACGACTATCCCCCTCGCGTTGGCATCGCGGATGGTTTCCGGCAATGCCGTCTCGCTCGCCGCAGCGTCGGAAATGGCGATGCCTGCATATCCGGCGGAGGCCACACGCTCTATGACAGCGGGCGTGAGGTCGCCCATGGATCGGAGCGCCGCAATGCCGCGGCGACGATGCGTCAGGCTCGCCCACTGGCGCAGCCCCGCCGCACGCGCCAACGTCGCCTCGACCCCCTCCCCGCCAGCCTCGACGGCCAGCACATGGTTGCGCACCACGACCGCCGCGCGTCCGACGTCGAACCGGTCCAGGGCATCGAGCACGGCGATGGCCTTTATTGCGTCGAAAACGGCGTGCCGCTCCGGCGTCGCGCGCGTGAGACAGCGGAAGGGCATCGAAACCACGCGCGGATCGAAGCGGCGGGGCGGCGCGTCCTGGGGCGTCTCGGGTCCGGAGTCCGCCACGCCCTCGACGAAGACGGCCGCGCCATCGGCCCGGCTGGCGGTGAGGCGCCGGTCGGCGACGAGCACGCGCCCGGCCTCCACCGCGATGCCGGAAAGCCCGGCGCTCTTGGCGCCGTCGACGGTCGCGGGGCCGATCACCGGCATGTCGACACGCATGTCCTGCGCGGGCTTCGAGCGCTTGACGAGGACGCCGCCCAGCGTGGACGTGGCGCTGTCGCTCGTTGCGCGGCGCTTCGCAGCACGTGCGATCATGCGGTCGGTTCCCTCGGCGCCCTCGACGGCCTCGATGCGTCCAGCGCGGACGATGACGCTCTGGCCGATGTCGTAAGGGCCGAGCGCGCGCACGAGGCCGTAGCCGAGGGCGATGTCGGCGCGGTCGGGTGCGCCGGATCGCGCGCTGCCGAGGGGGCCCTCGCGGACAACGAGCTCCGGGGCGGCCTCGCCGGGCGAAACCACGCGAAGTCCCTGCTGCTCGAAAAAGCGCACCACGCGGCGCAGAACGCTGTCGTCACCGCCGGCGGCGACGATGCGGATGATTTTTGGAAGGTAGCGAAAGAGGCCGAGGTCCGGCTTCAAGCCCTTGAGCTCGGGCCGGTGCACGCGCCCGACAATGACGAGCTCGGTGGCGCGGGCTCGCTTCATGGCGCGCAGCATGGCGCCGATCTGGCCCCAGTTGACGCGCGTCAGCGGGTAGGCCGAGAAATCGGCGTCGGCCTCGCCGTCGATGGCGACGATGGAGACGGGGATGCCGCGCGCCGCCGCGCTGTCGGCGATCTCGCGGGGCACGCCGCCGCCTCCGGCCAGTATTGCGAGCCGCCGTGCGCCGCCGCTCATGTTGCCCCTTACAGCCCTGCCATCGCTCCGGCATGGCTATAGACAGGCAGCGGGCAACAGGCAACGGGCAGTAGGCAGTAGGCAGTAGGCAGTAGGCAGTAGGCAGTAGGCAGTAGGCAGTAGGCAGTAGGCAGTAGAAGCCTGTTCGCTCCTCACTGCCTACTGCCCTTACTGCCCCACTGCCTTTCTCTAGACGTCGAGGGTGTGGTCGCGCTCCCACTGGGTGAGGTGGGACGCGTAGCTGTTCCACTCGCCCGTCTTGAGCTTGATGTAGGCGGCTGAGAACTCCTCGCCGAGCGCCGCTTTCAGGGTCGCATCGCTATCGAAGTTGCGGATGGCGTCGAGCAGGTTGAGCGGCAGCTTGGGCGCGTCCTTGACGGTATGACCGTCCTGATACATGTCGATGTCGAGGCGCTTGCCGGGATGCGCGTTGCGGTCGATGCCGTCGAGACCGGCGGCGATGATGACCGCCTGCAGGAGATATGGGTTCGCGGCGCCGTCGGGCAGGCGCAGCTCGAAGCGGCCCTTGCCGGGCACGCGCACCATGTGCGTGCGGTTGTTGCCGGTCCAGGTCACGGTGTTCGGCGACCAGGTGGCGCCGGAGAGCGTGCGCGGCGCGTTGATGCGCTTGTAGGAGTTGACCGTCGGATTGGTGATGGCCGAGAGCGCCTCGGCGTGCTGCATGATGCCGCCCAGGAAGTTGTAGCCCTGGTGGGAGAGGCCCATCTCCTCCGTCGCATCGTAGAACTTGTTCGTGGTGCCGGCGATATCCCAGACCGAGATGTGCGCGTGGCAGCCGTTGCCGGTGAGGTTGGCGAAGGGCTTCGGCATGAAGGTGGCGCGCAGGCCGTGCTTCTCGGCGACCGTCTTCACCATATACTTGAAGAACGAGTGGCGGTCGGCGGTGATGAGCGCGTCATCGAAGTTCCAGTTCATCTCGAACTGGCCGTTGGCGTCCTCGTGGTCGTTCTGGTAAGGGCCCCAGCCGAGCGCCAGCATGTGGTCGCAGATCTCGGAGATGATGTCGTAGCGCCGCGTGAGTGCCTGCTGGTCGTAGCAGGGCTTGGAGGCCTGGTCGCGCGGGTCCGAGATCGCCGTGCCGTCGGCGTTGATGAGGAAATACTCGCATTCGACGCCGGTCTTGACGCGGAGGCCCTTGGCGGCCGCCTTGTCGACAATCGACTTCAGGATCACGCGCGGGGCCTGGGCGACGAGCTTGTCCTCCATCATGAGGTAGGAGGGCACCCAGGCGACGTCAGGCTTCCAGGGGAGCTGGATCAGACCCGAGGGATCGGGCATGCCGAACATGTCGGGATGTGCGGGCGTCATGTCGAGCCAGGTGGCGAAGCCGGCGAAGCCGGCGCCGTCCTTCTGGATCTCACCGATGGCGGCGGCCGGCACCAGCTTGGCTCGCTGGAAGCCGAAGAGATCGGTGAACGAGATCATGAAGTAGCGGATGCCGCGTTCTTTCGCGACCTGAGCTAGATCCTGTGACATAGACTTTTCTCTTTCCCCACTTGGGTTGACGCAAGACTGGTGTTTCAGTCCCCTAGAAGCTTTATTTTTTTGTGTTCGTGAAAACGCTCCGGAGTGTGAGGTCCGGAGCGCTTTTTTGTTTTAGAGTTTGTCCTGTCCGGGAATCCAGCCCGTTCCCGCGAGCGGCACGCGCGCCATGGCGGCGGCCTCGATGGTGAGCGCGCAGAGATCCTCGGGCTCGAGATTGTGCACGTGGTTATGGCCCGCGGCCCGGGCGATGGTCTGCAGCTCGAGCGTCATGACCTTGAGATAGTTGGCGAGGCGGCGGCCGGCGCGGATCGGGTCGAGACGCTGCGAGAGCGCCGGGTCCTGGGTGGTGATGCCCGCCGGATCGCGGCCTTCGTGCCAGTCGTCGTAGGCGCCGGCCGTGGTGTGGAGCTTCTGGTACTCGTCCTCGAGGGCGGGATCGTTGTCGCCGAGGGCGACGAGGGCCGCGGTGCCGATGGCGACGGCGTCGGCGCCGAGCGCAAGGGCCTTCGCCACGTCGGCGCCATTCCTGATGCCGCCCGAGACGATGAGCTGCACCTTCCTGTGCATGCCGAGATCCTGCAGGGCCTGCACAGCCGGGCGGATGCAGGCCAGCGTCGGCTGGCCGACGTGCTCGATGAACACCTCTTGCGTCGCGGCGGTGCCGCCCTGCATTCCGTCGACAACCACCACGTCGGCGCCGGCCTTCACGGCGAGCGCCACGTCATAGTACGGGCGCGAGCCGCCGACCTTGATGTAGATCGGCTTCTGCCAATCGGTGATCTCGCGCAGCTCGAGGATCTTGATCTCGAGATCGTCGGGGCCGGTCCAGTCGGGGTGGCGGCAAGACGAGCGCTGGTCGATGCCCTTGGGCAGCGTGCGCATCTCGGCGACGCGATCGGAGATCTTCTGGCCGAGCAGCATGCCGCCGCCGCCGGGCTTGGCACCCTGGCCGACGACGACCTCGATGGCATCCGCGCGGCGCAGGTCGTCGGGGTTCATGCCGTAGCGCGAGGGGAGATACTGGTAGACGAGCGTCTGAGAATGTCCGCGCTCCTCAGGCGTCATGCCGCCGTCGCCGGTGGTGGTCGAGGTGCCGGACAGCGTCGCGCCGCGGCCGAGCGCCTCCTTGGCGTTGGCCGAGAGCGAGCCGAAGCTCATGCCGGCGACCGTGATCGGGATCTTAAGCTCGATCGGCTTCTTGGCGTAGCGGGTGCCGAGCGTGACGGCGGTCGAGCAACGCTCGCGGTAGCCCTCGAGCGGATAGCGCGACATGGAGGCGCCGAGGAACAACAGATCGTCGAAGTGGGGCACCTTGCGCTTGGCGCCGGCGCCGCGGATGTCATAGATGCCAGTCTGCGCCGCGCGGCGGATCTCCGACAACGTATAGTCGTCGAAGGTCGCGGACTTGCGGGGCGTGGTCGGAGGGTTCTGATAGCTCATCAGTAGGCGTCCGCGTTGTCGATGTTGAAGTGGTAGAGGTTGCGCGCCGA